>CAYQMI010000067.1:0-21009 GCA_964418575.1 uncultured Glaciecola sp. | reverse complement strand
ACGTAAACTTGCATGTTATGGAAAAGAAACTCACAAAGCTGATAAAAGATTATAAGTGGTCGAATATGGCTGATGTTTACAAGGACAGTATATTTTGACGAACTCGCATTCAATTTCTTCTGAGACAAACAGCAAACCAATAATATTTGTACTAATCGCTCTAATAATTACTGTTTTGTGGGCATTGTTAGTACACGAAGCCTTATATAGCGCAGGCGTGATATGGATTGGTAATGAAATCTTCAACCATTGCGCTTTGGTTATACCTGCCTGTATCTACTTGATTTGGGAGCGCCGTAAAGAAATTGATTGGGCAAGCGCAACAAGCTCTAATTTGGCAGTTTTCTTTTTATTTGGACAACTGCTGTTGTTTTTACTTGGCGTTGCCGGTGATATTAAGTTGTTTCAGCACGTTGCTGTATTTGCCATGTTACCCACTTTGTTTTGGTGCTTTGTCGGCAATAAAATTGCGTGGCAGCTAAAGTTCCCGCTGTTATTTGCTCTCTTCGCGGTGCCTGTTGGCGAGGAGTTAGTGCCCTTTTTACAAGAGATAACGGCAGATATATCGGTTTATATGCTGCAATTAAGCGGTATCCCATTGTTCCGTTCAGGCCTGTTTATCGAAATACCGCAAGGAAAGTTTTTAGTCGCTGAAGCATGTTCAGGCGTAAGTTTTTTAATTGCCTCTGTAGTCATTGGTAATCTTTATGCCTACATGAATTTAAAGACAATGAGCAGGCGCGTATTTTTTGTTTTGCTCTCGGTTGCCGTGCCAATACTAGCCAATGCTGTGCGAGTGTACGGGATAATATTAGTAGGTTATTGGTCAGATATGGAACACGCTGTTGGGGCTGATCACCTTATTTATGGTTGGTTCTTCTTTGCGTTTGTTATTATTCTTCTACTAGCTATAGGTGAATGGGTAAGATCTAGAGAAAACAAAGCGTTAAACGCAAAATCAGCACAAGCAGATGCAGGCGATAGTGAAATTGCGGATGCCGCTAATACAAGTCAGTTTGCTTATCCTAAGGTATCGATGACCAGCGCAGGTTTGTTGGTAGTTTTGATAATATTTAGCTTATGGCAAAGCTATCGAATGAGCCATCTCGCTCCAGCCGATAATCCGTATCCAGAATTTGCAATTGACGCTGACTCTCCAACAAACGCTGAAGCTACGTTAAAATGGGAACCTACATTTAATGGTGCTACATCTCAACATCAAGGTAGTTACTCTGTAAATGGCGATAATTTTGACCTGTTTTATGCTTATTTCGATGGCAGTGAAGGGGAGTTAGTGTCCTCTTTGCATCGTTTATACCATCAAGATCGTTGGACCTTGACTAACAGGGAGAGAGCCACAATTGGTGCTGAGCCCATGTTGATTGATTATGTGACGTCTTCAATTGGTATTAAACGCAGTATTTACTATTTCTATGTAGTAGACGGCAAATGGATGGTCTCGAAGCAAAAGGCAAAGCTTCAACAAGTTGCTCAGACTTTGCAGGGTAAACAAAGTCAAGGCGCAATTCTAGCCATATCTTTTATTGAAAATGAGCAAGAGCTGAAGGACCATAGTGAAGCTTTAGGGCTAGTGCGACTGTACGCAATCGATGCGTTTGTAGGAAAGTAAGCGCATGAGCAAAATTACGCTTAATAAACGCATTCTAGTATTAACTGAAAATTTCCCTCCTATTTCAGGCGGCAGTGGGAGATGGTTTTGGGAGCTTTACTCGCGCTTACCAAGCGATCAAATTACCGTAGTGACCAATGAGCACCCTAATGCTAGTGCCTTTGATACTGCAGCCAAAATGCAGGTTATTCGAATTAAGCTTAGCAGTCCTGAATGGGGTTTAAAGAGTTTTACAGGTTTACGTTTTTACATACAAACAGTACGTCGCCTGAGAAAAGTTGTAAAAGACAACAAGATAGACGAAATCCATTGCGGCAGAGTAATACATGAGGGCGTGAGCGCTTGGTTGCTGAGCTTGTTTAGCGCTGTGAAATTCGTCTGCTATGTGCACGGAGAAGATGTGGAGACTGCTGCCACAAGCGGTGAGCATAATCTTATGGTGAGGCAGGTATGCAAAGCGGCAAAATATCTAATATGCAATAGTCACAATAGTGCAAACATTGTGAAGCGTCTTGCCTACGCCAACGACAATAAAATAAGGGTGCTTCATCCTGGTGTAGATGCGCAAAAGTTTAAACCAGCAGCGCTAGACGAGGCCTTTCGAGAAAAAATGGGGTGGAGCGATAAGTTTGTGATACTGACGGTAGGCAGACTGCAAAAGCGTAAAGGCCAAGATAAAATGATTGAGGCCATGCCACTCATCCTTAAAGAGCATCCGAACGCACTTTACGCCGTTGTTGGCAGTGGTGAGTGTAAATCAGAATTAGAGCACTTAATTAGCAAACTGGGCCTTGAGAAAGAAGTGCAATTGCTTAGTGAAATCTCGGATACGGATATGATCGCATGTTACCAACAGTGTGATTTGTTCATATTGCCCAATAGAACCATAGATAACGATATTGAAGGTTTCGGCATGGTTTTGGTGGAGGCTCAGGCTTGCGGTAAGGCGGTTATTGCAGGGGATTCTGGGGGGACGAAAGAGACTATGTTGGTTGGGTCTTCTGGAGAGATAATCGATTGTTCAAAGCCAAGTGCGATAGCTGCTGGTATTTTGAATTTCAAAGAGTCAGGAACGAAACTCATTGAGTACGGCGCAGCAGGGCGTGAACAAGTTCTCGAAAGCCTAGATTGGGGAGCTCATGTTCGAAAAGCCTTAACATTTTTTCAAGGAGCTTAGCTTTTGCAATTAAAAGATCATTTGCGCTTCATCAAACGTCATCTTTATCATAAAAATCAAATAGAGACACAAGCTGACCCAATGAGATTTTATGACTATATTCTTAGTAAGTCAGAGACACTTGAGTTTCAGTTTGTTGATGAGTCGCCTATATTCATTTTTTCAACTAGTTGGCGGGCTGGTTCAACCCTTTTACAGCGCTTAGTAACATCAAGTTCAAACTGTTTAGTGTGGGGAGAGCCTTATGATAAATCCAATCCCATTCAAGCTCTTTCAAACATGCTTTCCCCTGTAAATGAAACATGGCCACCAAGCGGATATTTTCGTAATGATTTTGCTGATCTAAGCAATCAATGGATTGCTAATTTATACCCTGATCTTAAATCGATGCTAATGGCTCATCGAGCATTTTTGGGTTCTTTTTTTGTCGAGTCAGCAAATAGTAAAGGATTTGATAACTGGGGTTTGAAGGAAGTTCGTTTCGGATTAAAAGAAATACTGTACCTAAAACTATTCTTCCCAAATGCCAAGGTATTGTTGTTAAACCGAACTTTAGAGGATGCGTTTAGCTCTTATTTAAGCTTCTCGAAAAATATGCATTGGTACGACGTTTGGCCCAATAAACAAATTAGCAATGCTTACAAATTTGCAAAGCACCATAAACGTCTTAACAAAGATTTTAGAATCATAAACAATAAGTTTAATGACCTAATTGTTGAATATGACTCTCTAATAACAGATGAAAACTGCCTTAAGCAAATAGACGAGCATTGTGGCATAACTTGCGACAGAAGAACTTTAAACGCAAAAGTAGGAAGCGGTAGTGCTAAATCTTCTAAGCACAGCAATCAGGTGTCAATTAAAAACAGGGTATTGCTGTCTCTAGGAAGTGTCTAAAGTATTTTCGACTTTACTCTGTTTTAGCTATTTGACTAAAGCGTATCCATTTTTCAGTTAAATCTAAACTCTCGTTGCGGCTAAGCGCACTGTAAGTCGGGAAGTCGTTTTTAAACTTATTGATGGAAACCGAGGCTTCAGTTGAAGATTCAATTTGTGTGGGTGTTTGCTTCGGCTTTGATTTTTGTAGAAAAACAGGTCCCCGTGAGTCTCGAAATTTATCCTCTAACTTAGGGAATTTATTTAATAACCAACGTGCAGGCAAGCCAATAGTTTTAGAGTTATAAGTCTTTAAAAGAAGCTTCCGCATCTCCTTTGAAGCAATAATTGATTTTGTTTCAGAAAATATAGCGCTAATGTGGCTTTTTTCTTTATTTGAAATAGACTTCTGCAGTGTTGGGTTTTGAGTAATTTTAAGCGGGCAGTTAAAAGACTTCGTAAAATAAGCGTAAAAATCTTGATAGTTAAACCCGTCGTCATCATTAAGAAAGTACACTGCCACGCTAGGCGATTTATGAAGGGGTGCCTCTTTTGGTAAAGCATTAAGGATATGCATTACAGCCAACACTACATTGTCAATGTATATGCTGTTTGATGGACTCCTTGCGTGTGATGCAGAAAGTTGAATACCGTTTGTTACCGATTGCTTACCAGCGCCAATTTTAAATAGGGGTGAATAAGGGCCATATATGGTTGTCGGCCTTAAAATCGTAACATCTAAATTAGTCGTTTGT
This sequence comes from uncultured Glaciecola sp., assembly GCA_964418575.1. GTDB lineage: Bacteria > Pseudomonadota > Gammaproteobacteria > Enterobacterales > Alteromonadaceae > Glaciecola. The sequence goes on along the minus strand of CAYQMI010000067.1, from coordinate 16,571 downwards.
GCATGCTCAAGCACTGCTTTTTCCGCTGCTAATTTCGATTTTGCATATATATCTTGGCTCGTGCTTTCAGTGCAACTCGTTTCGTCAAGTACACCCTTTGCGTTTTCCATATCAATTGCCGCAAGGCTACTCATATGAATAAACTTTTTAACGCCATTATTTAGCGATGCATTGAGAAGGTTCTTGGTTCCTTCCACCGTTGTCTTATAAATTAAAGCGTCATCTCCATAAGCTGTTCCTACTGCACAATGGATAACGGCATCACAGCCTTTGATAGCTCTATTGAGGCTCTCAAAATCATTAAGATCGCATTTTGCAATTTCTAATTCGTAACGCGATAGCCGAGTCGCGTTATTTGGGTTGTTTACTCCTGCTACTATAGAAACATCCGAGGCTTCCGTAAGTACCTCCACTATCCGGCCTCCTACAAAGCCGGAGGCGCCGCTAATAAATATTCGTTTCAACCCGCTGATTGCTGGCCAAGGCATGTGACTTGTAGATGCCCAATCAAAATCAAGTTGTTTTTTGCTTGCATAGCATTCATCGATAATTTTAGCTGCAGGTAGCACGCTTTCAGCTGACAGTTCTGGTTCAACTTTAGACATAATCGCATTAGCAAAATCATCATGCTCTTTTGCAAATGTTTCGAACCAGTCCTCGTTATATATATTAGGCTGCGATGCTTGATATGAAACACTTTCGAACGAATCATTTGATGCTTTTTGGTCGTCAGTTTTTTTAGGTTGAACATCAACTTTAAACCTTTCTCCTACGCTTAATTTTAGAGTTGCATGCTCACATTCAACGATTAAATCTCCTCCAAGCGCGCGAATTCTAGACAACAAAACATCGCCTTTTAGTTTCCTGCGCTTATACATAAATGCTAATTGCAAATGACAGTCAGTTTCTATGCCTGATTTCGCATCGTCTGAGTATTGATTCAGCGAGATTTTTTCACCGAATAAAAAGCATAGCCAATCTAGAGCATGAGGGCCAAGGTCCATCAATACGCCACCGCCTGCTAGCTCTCTTTTCATATTTCCAAAAGAACTGGCTGACCAACTGTAAAAATCTCCCCAATTAAAAAGGAAGTTTTTAGGTTTGCCCCATTTTTCGCTGGTGATAATAGACTTGAGCAGGGACAAACTTGGATATAGGCGACGGTATAATGAGACGCTAAGGATGAGGTTTTGTGACTTAGCAATGTCTACTAACTCTTGCGCTTGCGTTGCCGTAAAAGCGATGGGCTTTTCAACTAATACGTGTTTGCCTCCAAGCAGTAGCTCTTTGCTTATCTGATAGTGAAATGCAGCCGGCGTTGCCACTATTGCACATTCAAATTCATTCGGCGATAGCTCTGAAACATCGTTGTGCACAGCGATATTTGGATATGCAGTCTTTATTTCACTGCAAATTATAGGGGATTTGTCTATTACACCAACAACTTCAAAGTCTTTTCTGCCAAGTAAAATAGGTAAATGCCACTGCTGGCTGATTGCGCCCGCGCCTATTACTATAACTTTAAGTGTATTAGTTCTTTCCTTATTCATATCAAATCCCTTCCTAGCACCACGGCATTTTTTTAACAGAAAATCAGTTATCTTAAATTTTTAATTAGCTTTGCAGGGTTTCCACCCACAATGGTTGCGCTCTCGACGTCGGTGTTTACCACACTGCCTGCGGCAATTACCGCGCGCTTGCCTACCGGGGCCATAATCAATGCACTATTCCCAATCCAGCAATTATCGCCTATGCTTATTTTTTCAAAGTGACCGCCTTGCTCACGTATCGGAGTGTCTAAATCTGAAAAGCTGTGCTGATGCTTGCCGCTCATGATGTGCACGCCGCTGCCAATCAATGTACCTTCGTTTATAACACATAAGCCGATATTGCAGTGTGGGCCGATGTAAACGCCCTTTGCTATTTCGGTATCGGCTTGAGAAAATATTGTACCAAAAGAAATGACAACACTTGGATCACAATTTCCTAAGCTAAACCTGTAAAAGCCCGCTCTCAAGAAGCAACCTGCTTTTCCAGGTAGCAAAGACAGTAACTGACTCAGTGTCGATAAGCTCTCATCTTTCCCAACACATAGTGATAGCAAAAAAAACAACACCGTAAAAGGCAGCATAATTAATGCGCTAAGCCATTGAAGTAAAATCTTTAGTTTAGCTTTCAATATCAGTTCCTCTGCCGTCGATAATCCTTTTTAAGGGGGCTAATACGCTATTCCAAGAGTAGTCGTTACGAATTGTTGTAAGTGCATTATCACCAAGCTCTCGCCTTTTTGTAGGATCATTCGATAAAGTGACGCAGGCTTCAATAAATTCAAGCTCAGACCCTACCGTGATCATATTAACGTTATTTTCGTAATCGATCCCTTCTGCGCCTAGTACCGTGCTTATCACCGGTAATCTGCATGCCATTGCTTGCAAAATTTTGTTTTGAACTCCTCTTGCGATTTGGAAAGGCGCAATAAAGATATCTGCTTTATGAAAGTACGACAGTATGTTCTCAACAAAACCAGTGACAATGATACTTTTGTCATTAGTCAGTTCGATTATCTTGGGGCTTGGATTCATCCCCGCAATAGTAAGAGTTGCTTGTGGAACTGCTTTTTTGATCAATGGCCAACAATTCTCGGTAAACCACAATACTGCATCTACATTTGGTTTGTAGTCCATTACACCGGTAAATAGAAAGTTCATTTCGCCTCGGGTTTCATTCACCGCCGTTTTCGTTGGCGGCTGAAACATTGTTTGATCAATACCGTTCCCTAAAATAAATAACTTTTTTGTCGCGCTCACTGTTTGTTGGAATAAATCATATTCGGCTTGTGCTATCACGAAAGAAGCATCAAAGTGCTCTACCACCGCTTTTTCGAGGCGCGCAACAAGACGCTTTTCTCGATTGTAAATCATAGTCATGGGCCAATTTGCACTTTGGGCATACTGTCGCCATTTATCAGAGTCCACATCCATCAAATCCATCAGTAAAAAAGCATTTTTATTGTCTTTCATGTTAAACACATATGGAGAGAGTGAAGATGCAGAGCATATTACAAGGTCTGCAACGCGCCCCAATTTCTCAAGCTTTTGTGCCAGACCGTTACAGTAGAAGTTACTTTCACTAAATGATTTTCCGCCAACAATAGCTCTCGCGAGTCTAATTATTTTATTCGGAAGTTGAAATGTAAAAACGCTTATGTGCAAGTGTTTGGAAAGTTCCACCGCTAGCTGGTCATCATTTTTATTCTCAATTGGGCACAAAACAGTTATATCGTGTCCTTCGCTGCGCAAGAACTCAATTTGATGGAAAGTGCGAAGCTTCTCCCCTTTGTTTGGTGGGTAAGGAACTCGCTGCGCTACGATAACAATATTAGCCAAATTGTTTGCTCCGTATGTTTGAGGGCAAGACATTAAAGTATTTCAACTACTGATTCCTCATATTTGTCATCTATATCAAGGGGCTATCGCGATTGATGACCATGATACACATTTCGGGTAATATCTGTGTAGTTTTTAAAAAGATAATTATGGCTACTATGCAATTACATAGGAAAGTAAGCAGCCTATTGGGTGCAGTCTTACTATTGTTAGGCTTAAGCTTACTAATAATAAATTTATATGGTCTAACTCAAACCTTGCGCCCAGCTAGTTTTCCTGCGGAGGATTTGCGTTTTGGCGAGGATGATATTTCCCTGTCTCTTGAAGATTACCAAGAGGCTGTTGTTAAGCAAGTTAACGAGACGAAGCTCGAATATAGTAAGCGTTTGACAAAAGTTATTGCTCAGGGCACCGCGCATGTTCACTGGGAAAAATATGAACCTGAGAAATATAATCAGCTGGTACCGATTTGGGATAATTGGATTCTGCATTTTATGGGACAAGTGTTAAAACTACCCAAATACGAGAGATATCATTACGTGACTGCTGAAAAAAGTATTGAGAGAGGAATAGGCCTTTGCGGAGAAGTCTCAATGCTTATGACAAGCTTATTAGAGCGAAATGGGATAGAGGCCTCTATGCTAAGCTTTCCTGGGCACGTTGTTGTAACAGCAGAAATAGAAGGCATTAAGATGGTTTTTGATCCAGACTTTGGAGTAAATTTACCCTTTGCACCTTCAGATTTAGCACAAAACGTGGAGCTAGCTGCAAGGCAGTACGCAAATGCTGGATACAATGAAGCCAACCAAAAGTTATTTCTAAGTACATATAATCAGCCCTTTCAAGAATGGGATGGTCCTGAGCATTTTATTACAAAAAAATACTATTTTGAGAAGATGAGTTATTGGGTTAAATGGCTTTTCCCCCTCTTTTGTTTGATTTTAAGCGCTTGGGTTTTTAATCGCCCTAAGTGTGCGGACTGACCTAATGTTTTTTTCGGTCAACAAATGAAAAGCTCAGTTTCAATATTCTGTTTAGCAATACTCGTTTTTTATTTTTCTATAAGCAATATTTTTGGCTTCAATTTATCGAAGTTATTACCTTCGCAGTACGAAAACCTTTCTTTCCTGTTAAGCACTTCCGACAAACTTAGTGCCGCAGGCACCGAAGTATTGCCGACTACCATTAAAAAGCACTTTTTGCAGCCTCAAACAAAAGTGCCAACGGATTTCTTTATTCATACAGTTAATAATGCTGAAGAATTGCTCAAAGCAGTGAGCGAAGCAAACAATCGCAATGGGAGAACAGCGATTTTCCTTGATGAGGGGATATATAAAGTAAAAAGCAGTATACGTGTCATGGCAGACAACATTTTTTTTATTTCTCTTTCGGGCAATCCCTACAATACGGTAATTCGAGGGCTTGGGAATAAGCGAACAAAAGGCGTTCAAAATATTTTTTCCGTGCGCGCAAGTGGTTTTGTGCTAGATGGCATAACACTTACAGATACCCCCAACCACTTGATACAAGTAGCAGGCGAAAACCAAGCTAATCAACCGATTATTCGTAATTGCATATTGCAAGACAGCTTTGAACAAATGCTAAAGGTAAGCTATGACTATCAGAATCGGCCACAGAACATATCTGTTGGGGGGATAGTTGAACACTGTGTTTTTCAATATACAAAGGGTATTGCAGGGCACTACTATACCGGAGGGATAGATGCATTAGGCTCAAAAAACTGGCTGGTCAGACATAATGTATTTAAAGACATTGCCAGTCCAGGTAAGCACATAGCGCAGCATGCCGTACATTTTTGGATAAACTCTTCAAATAATTCAGTTATAAATAACATCTTTATTGACAATGACCGGGCCATAGGTTTTGGTATGAAGCAGAACAAAGAATTTGAGAAATACTTTGATTACAATAGCAAGGATGGCCTGATAGAGGGAAATCTGATTTATCATAGTGATAATGGTGACCCTTATGCAGATACTGGTATTATTCTTGAGGCTAGTCCAGGTACACAGGTTAAGCATAACTATATTTATATGCAGCACTCTTATCCCAGAGCCATTGAGTATAGATTTAAAGAAACCACTGAAGCGATTATCGAAGGCAACAAAACCAATAAAAAAATTCGCTCAAGGAATGGTGGAGACGCAAGCTTAACCGACAATAGCGAAGATTTAGATTTACACACATTTTTAGTACGATTGGAGAGTGCCCTGCATAGCCATGGTGTTGTCAGCCTTTCACAACCAGTTACTCAAGGAACGAGCCAATGATCAATATCGCATTTGTGCACAGCGTAACCAAAATTGGGGGCGCGGAGCGTGTATCTCAAATGTTGATGTCAGAGCTGAATTCAGCGGAATTTACTTGTTTTTTGGTTTGTCCAGACCAAGGCGAGTTGTTGAGCTGGGCAGAGAATAATAATGTTGAGTGTGCTCGGCTGCCAATGGCGCAACCGGGGCTCTCTAACGCCTATCAGACTTTTAAACAAAGCCTACAATGGCGCTCATGGTTGCTTGAGAACGATATTCATATCATTCATACCGCAGATCCGTACTGCACACGTGTGGTTTCCATACCTGCAAAATTAAGCAAGGTAAAATTACTATCTCATTACCACTTTCCATTTGAGGCTGAGCATTTGTCGTGGTTGTTGCGTTATCTTCCTAAACCTGATGTTTGCGTTTTTTGTAGTAAAGATTTAAAAAATGAAGTCGGAACGCACTTGCAAACCATTTCACCATCTTCGCAACTGCTTACGATTCACAATGGTGTCAACATTGAACGATTTTCTCCAACAAAAAGAGAAGCTGGCGCAGACTTAAATGTCGGTATTATCGCTAATTTGCAGTTTCGAAAAGGCCACGATGAATTTATTCATATGGCGTCTATTCTTGTAAAAAATTACGACAATATTTGGTTTCATGTTATTGGTGGTGATTTGTTGCAAGAGCCCAGAGAGGCAATATTAAAGAAATTGGCGATGGAATTGAATGTGCAGGATAAAGTGACTTTTCATGGGCAGGTTCCAGATGTGCTAAATGAACTTGATGCTCTAGATATAGTGGTTTGCGCCTCTCATCAGGAAGCCTTTCCAATTGCAATATTAGAGGCCATGGCAATGCAAAAAGCAATTGTCAGCACAAATGTAAATGGTATACCTGAGGCAGTAATCGACGGGCAAAGCGGAATACTTACCTCACCACACCATCCTATACAGTTGGCAACCGCAGTATCTAAATTAATTGATAATCCACAGCTCAGACAAGAGTTGGCAACAAATGCAAGAACAAGGGTAGTTGAAATGTTTTCTTCAGACGTTTTTATAAACCGATTTGAAGCTTTATATCGGGATTTGGTATGAAAACAACACACATCAAAACAGATCTGAGAGAAACTGTGATGCTGAGCATCATAATGCCAGTCTATAATCGCGAGATTTTTTTAGAAAGTGCATTTGAGTCTATCGCGCAACAAACATTTGAAAACTGGGAGTTGATAGTAGTAGACGACGGCAGCACTGATAATTCCTTTTCTTTAGCGAGTGCTTTGTCTGAGGAGTTTAGACAGCGGTCTACTATTGTAAAACAAGAAAACGCTGGGCCAGCTGCTGCAAGAAATGCAGGAATTAACATTTCCCAAGGTAGTTTTATTGCGTTTTTTGATAGTGATGATTTATGGAAGCCACATCATTTATCAAATTGTATTAATGCTTTTCAGTCTCATCCTGAGTTGAGTTGGGTGTACGCCGCATGCGAACGTGTTGATTACTTTACTGGTAAATGCTTATTAACAAGTACTTTTTACGACAATAAGAAACCGAATAAGCTTTTTAGCATTGCAACTAAGCAAAGCGATGGGCTATACATTCTTGACCAAGATAAAGCCGTACTTCTGCAACTGACAGAGGGCTTAGATAATGGACTTCAAAATTCAGTGTTGAGAAAAGAGGTGTTCGACATAGGCGTACTTCCTAACTTTAGAGTAGGAGAGGATCGCCTATTTATAATTATTGCTTTAAAAAATAAGGTTAAAATGGGATTTATCGATGATATCCACGTTCGATATCACGTCCACGATGGTAATATTTCTGATACAAATAAAGAAGAGAGTGATTATAAGAAAAGAATACGAGCACTGGAGGCTTTAATTGTTGCTAAAGAATCGCTGCCGAACTTAGTAAATTTTACCGCCAGCGAAATGAAAGTTTTCAAAGACAAACTATCTGCAGAAATTTTTTGGGAGTTAGGCTATTCACTCTATCAGGCTTCAGGCGACTATAAATCTGCAATGCGTGCATATAATAAAGCGATTATTTATTCTCCATTCCACTTCAATTATTATAAAACTGCATTCTTAACCTTACTCAAAGCTTTACTAAAACCCTTCAAAATAAAGTCTGTTTCGGATTAATAATGATTGATGAAAAAGGTAACAAGCTCAATACATTTAAGCCAATATTTATTGTTGGAAATGGTCGCTCTGGCACAACTATGCTAGGGGAGATACTTACCGCCGCTAAAATTGGAAAAAGTTTCGAGGGACACTTCGTAGTAAAAGCACTTCAAAAATATGGTCATGATCCATTATCGGAAAAGCAGTTAAGCGAACTGATTGCTCTAATTGAGGGCTTTGAATCAACTCAGTGTTTTAACATTAAACTTAACGCAAGCAACTACATCAATTCCGACTCGGTAAATGCCAAAGACATAATACTGGATGCACTGGAAGCCATTGCAAAAGCAAGCGGTTCGGGACAATGGATTGAAAAAACACCTAATTATGTTTATCACATTGGATTAATCTTAGAGCATTTTCCAGAAGCAAAAATTATTTGGATGGTCAGAGATGGTCGAGATGTTGCTCATTCTGTTTTCCAAAAGAGTTGGGGCGCTAATAACATTTTTTATGCTGCAAAGGCCTGGAATGACGCCAACGGTGTTGACTTAGATAAAAGCTTCCCACAAGTGTTAAAGGTAAAGTATGAAGAGTTTTTAACTGAGCCCGAGCTTGAGTTAACAAGGGTGATTGAATTTTTAGAGTGCGAATCAAGCGACATTAATACGCTAGTCAACAAGGTAAACCCAGGAAAAATGAATCGTTGGCGCAAAACACTCTCACCTCACCAAATTAGAGTGTTTGAGTCTTTAGCGTTCGATACTTTAAAGATGCATAGATATCCCGTTGAGTCGCCAGAAAAACGCAGTATCTCGAGCGTTACAGTGCTTTTTTATAAACTTGATCATCATATAAAACTTAGCAGGCATTTAGTAAACGAGAATATTGTTAAGCCAATCAAAATTAAAATGGGATTACTTAAACCGTTTTCCGAAAGTAATTGAAGTAAACAAGGATGAACACATGTTCAAATTACGCAGTGCAATATGGTCGTTAATTAAGCTTTATGTAAAATGGGCGCTAAAAGATGTTGAGGTGGTCGCTTTTATCGGCCCTAGAAGAAGTGGTAATCATGCTTGTATCAATTGGCTGGCAAATAGTTATTGCGAAGCTGACATTAAATTAGAACTAAAGGAAGATGCATATTATTTAAGTGACGACCAGAATATTGTTCACTTGAATAATGTTAATACGTTAACACCCTTTGACTACGTCTTTTTAATACAAACTGCAAAATTAGCGATAAAAAATGCACAACGAGTATTTATCTCTGTTGAGGACTACTTGCCTGAAGATAGTGATATATATCTACCCAAGAAAGCCCAAAAAATTTTTATTACTAGAGGTATATTAAGCCTCGTGTCATCGAGAATCACGTGGAATATAAAGCATGCTAAAAATGGCTTAGATTATGGCGCTATGTCAATTGACGAAGATCTTTTTATCCTTTTAGAGTTTATCCATCATGTGCCTAAGATGGGGAAATTTTGTTGGGATTATGACAAATGGCTCGATAGCTCCGAGTGGAGAGGAGCTTTCTTAAACTCTCTATCTCTAAGTTGTGATATTCGCCCAGGACTTAGCAGTCATGGAGGAGGCTCTTCCTTTTTTGGAACTGATTATTCAAATAAGACGATGAACACTAAAAAAGAGACTCGATGGAAAGCTATTGAATGGCCTGACAGAGTTATCGACCTGCTCAGTTCATATGGTCATTTATTGTCGCCAGAAGAAACAGCATTTATAAAGTCTTTAGGATAGATAATATTACTCTAAGTATTGGGGCCTAGTAGGCTTTTATTTATTCCATTAAGGTTTTATTTCTTTATTCCAGAACTTAAATTTTGATAGTTTTTGTACGAGTAACTTTTTTAAATAAAATTGTATTGATTGCAATTGGATATTATAGATATGGCGGCTGACCGACATCTTTTGCACGCTCAAGTCAGATCGCACCGGCGGGTGAACAAAGATTGGTTTAAAATAAGGTTCGATATTCGACTGCATGAAAAACTGCGCCCAAGAATCAGCAAGTTTGATAGAGTTACTCTGGAATTGCAGAAGTTGGCTTGCTGCATCCACGCTAACATAGTACGCAAAGGTGCCATAAAAGTTATTGTTTGGGTCAATTAAATATAGTTTTCCTTTCTTTTTCCCTTTTATAAAAACACCATATTCAGTATTAGGGTGCCACCCCAAATGAATAAAATCCTCGTTGCTTGCAGAACATAGAGAAATCGCTTCTGAAAGCTGATTCCGTTTTGGCTCAATATCCGTCTCTAGTATTATGGCAGGAGTGTTTGATGAGACTATTGATTCATAAATCTTGATATGGCTTAAAGCACAACCGAGTTCAGGTGGCGATAAAAGTTTTCCACTTTTGTTGTACTCTGGAAGTATGCAGTCAAAGTACATTTTCGCACTAAGCTTATTTCCCATGATTGGGTCGACCGCTTTTACATCGAATTGTAATTCGATATCTGACAAAGGCCTATCTGTTAACTTATATATGTCCACTTCACTCATCAGGAATAAGCACCGTTACATTTCTGGATTAGTCTTTATAGAATTAAGCCTTGTTATTCAAAGCGTGAGGCTTCACTATACCATCGAATTTATAGTTCAGATAAGCAATATCGTTAGAATAAATATCCGCGACGATTGATTGTGTTTCCTCATCATAAAACGCGCGGTAATCGTCCCGTTTAACTGCATTGTGTTTTGGTAGAGCTACTTTTTTTCCAATTTTTTCACATATATAAGGAAAGTCTTGGTCTAGTTGTTCCAAGTAGGCAATGAAGTCAACACTTACCTTTTTGTATTTATCCTGAAGGTAATGCAATTGAGGTTTGAAATGATGGTGCTTGTAAATATTATCTTGGTTTAGCCAATTTTTAACAAAGTCATTGAAGTCTTTATGTTGAGCAATTTCTTCTTCATAAAACTTATTGTCCCATTTGTTTAATCCACCCCCTTTCAAGAATGTATACGCTGAAACGACCCTATCCCAAGGGTTCCTAACAATTGTAAATTTGAAATACGATTGAAAGTATTTAGGTTCAAAAATGTTTATGTATTGGTCTAAGGTTGTATGTCCGCCAGCAAGGCTGTTGAACAGTGCCTTATTCACGGAAATACCGGCGCACTTGGGGATATGCACAAATATGGAACGAGCATCGTCGAAAGGTTTATAACCGCCATTTTCTTTTGAATCTTTCAAACGCTGTGCTTGTATCTTGGAAAAAGGGCCAGGTCTGGTCCATTTAAACTCATACCACCTAAGATATAGATATAAACTTGGTGGTAAGAGTTTTATGAGTTCAGTTTTCACAGAATAGGCTCCAAATGTTCCATAACGATGTTTAAGTAAACATCTTCTTGATAATGGTGATTATTTTTATCTGCATTAAGTAAGAAAGGAGCAACTAAGCTATCTGGGCCGATAGATTGAGAGTCTAGATCTAGATATAAAGCACCAAGCTTTTTCGCAAGCGTTTTTATTTCTTTATTGAAGCGTAAAGTCATTTCTGTTCTAGCTCGTTGATTGGCAGTAACTTCTCGACGTGCATTTGCAATATCACCCCAATCTTGGTCATCTTTTATTGTGGGAAGGGGAGTACTTATGACTATTGTCTTTTCTTTTCCTGCGCAGCGTTGTATGAAATTACCATAATTTTCTATACAGCGAGCAAACGCGTCTTCGATATTTACTTCATGTTTCTGAGCTCGATACCATATAACAAATCCAATATCGACTTCACCTAACTGCAAAATTACGACCTCGGGAGAGACAGAGCGATATGCATATTCAAAAAGTTGCTTTGCATTAGTAGCAGAATTAGGATTAGTCAAGCCCGAAATAGTGGCTCCCCCAACCCGTTGAACATAAATATTAAAATCATTTTGATAGCGACTTTTGAATTTTTCGTTCTCAAAAATCCAAGTGTGAGAGTCCCCTAATACAAGCACCTTTTTCTTGGATGAAATGCGCATCAATATTTTGTCGATTACACTGAAACTTAACACGCTCTTCTCTTATCATTCGCACAGACTAAAAATACAATCATTCACTAAGCTACCTTGCCTATGAGCGGTTTAATTATTCGCAAAACAATCTGTTCTAAATATTGCCATTCACTCAGGCGTCTTAACAATAAAACGTGCAATATAAGCATTGTTCCGTAAAACGTTATATAAAAAATAGATGTTACCAAGACTAATTGAAAAAACACGTTCCACTCTGGTATAGGAATAAAAACTACAGCTTGATGCGCAATAAAAACAGCCAGAGCAAGCGGGATTAGGCCAAGTAGCAAAAACAAAGCATTAATTGCGCTGGTATATTTGATAAGTATAAACGCTAAGAACATACCGCAGATTAAGTTTTCCATCCCGACTCTTACATATGTGAAGATTAATAAATCATCCATCCCAACCAAAAATAAAGTCGAATATAAAAGTACGAACGCAATACATTCATATATAAAAATATGTTTTGTTTTACCATGCAGTACAAGTACCCTCGAAGCTTGATTTAGCATTATAAAGGCAGGAATCAACATTCCAAATGCCCCGAGTAAATTTGAATATTCAGCCCAGTTCGGTCCGAGAAGAACTGCAGTGACTAAATCATCGTGAAAAAACATGATTGTCGCGATTGGAGTGCCAATTAGCATGGTAACAAAAAAAGACGCGTTAAATTGTTTAGCAAAATATACAGGGGCGTTTTTGACTTTCCTCAACTCAACCAGAAAAGGCTGTATGAGAGGCAAAATAATATGGCCACTTGGAATAAACGCAATATATTTCATAGTGTGATAAGAGCCCAGTTGGGATTGACCAAAAGTTGTGCTTACGAGCAATGTATCTAATTGAGTTCTCACGTAACCGAAAATAGACTGAGGGATGATCCAACCAGAAAATTGCCATTGTTCTTTCGCATTTTCCAATATTAAACGGGGTCTATGTGAATGTATAAAATACGAGCCAGAAATCATGAAAATTGCGCTCGTTGCTTTTCCAATAACAAGCGCCCAATAATTTTGTAAGGTGAAAGCGGCTATAACTGCTGCCGTTACCGAAAGTAACTTTACACACACGCCTAGTTTTACAATATTTAAATAGTTTTGTGAGCGCCGCAAAAACGCTAAACCAGGGTTCTCGAATGAATAGAAGAAAAAAACACAGGTGAGGGAAAGCAAAACGTTTAGCAGTCTAGGGTCTTCGTAGAAATAGGTGATAAAAAAAGCGGCTATTGCCATAAGTATCGACATACTAGTGCGAAGTATCAGGTTAATTGTCCAAGCCGTATTCACTTTACTTTCGTCTAAATCGTCCACGCGAAGCAAATATTGGATGGCGCCAGTATTTGAAAGTATCTCGATGAATCCAATCATTAAAGTGGCTATAGCAATAATGCCGAAGTCTTCGGGTAGTATCAGTCTTGCAAGTATAAGGGTGCTTACCAAGCCCACTAATTTTTTTAGTATGGAGTCAACAATTAAAAGAACGCTACTGACAACACCTTTTTTTAAGTCACTCATAGCGCCTAGGTTTCTTTCTTTATAAGTTTTTGTATTCGCTTTTTAACTAAATATTTTTTTACATAGCCCAAATGAGAAGTCTTTTCAGGAAAATTAGCCAAAATATCAAGATTAATGTTGTGCATTGTTTTAGGCCAATCCTTCACATCTAATGCATCTAAGTATATTTCTTGAATTTTACCTAACTCATAACGAGCAATGCGGTTTTTATAAAGCTTTACATCATCGAAATTGAAGGGAGAAAGGCTTTCGAACTCAAAACCTACTCCTTTTTTGTACACAACTCTGTCAGGAAGATTATGGTCTGAAAACTGTATGTCTGTGTTTGCTGCTTTCGTTAAAAATGAATCGATCCAGTTTAAACCTACAGGTAGACAGAATGATTTTTCTCTCACTAGCTCAATATATTTTTGGCTCGCTCCGTAAAGATTGCCAAAAAAGCAGGCTCGTTGTTCTACTAACATTTGGTAAAAACTGAGGTTACGCCCGCTTAGTGGGTATCCGGCAACGATATTTGGAGTTGGGGATTTGGCCTGCATGACATCAAACAAAGTCGGAAAGCATTTATCAGTGAATACAACGTCGGCATCGATAAAAAAGTGGCACTGAGCATTTTCTCTAAGTTCATGAACGTAGTAATTCCAAGCATTACACTTGTCGCCGATGGCAATTTCGTGAATATGTAATTGTGCTAACTTTTTGTCACGCTTTATTCCATTCGCAATTTTTATGGTGTTGTCTGTGCATCCGTTTGCCAGCAAGTGCACGTTTTGTAGCCTTGAATCCACATTTGCAAAAACATTTTCCAGCGACACCTGAAGGTTCTTTTCTTCGTTATAAGCAAAGATGATGATGTTATACACGATAGGGATTCTTCTTATTAAGCATTCTACGGGATGTTGCTTGATGTGCAAAAGCTGATTCAGCATCCTCAGTAGACGTTTTTTCTGTGCTTTCAGCTATCGACTCTGCGCGTTTTTTCAACATAAAGTTGTTTACAACAATAATAAGCAATAAAAAATAGAATGGTTCGAAAATAATTAAATCTAGAAACATTGAGCCTACAAAGAAACCAATCAAAGAGCAGATACATGCTTTGTTAACGTAGGTATGTAATGCATCCGGGTTGTCCTCAAGAAACCTTTTATTTTGCCGGTACATTTTCCATGAAATCCAAAAGAACATTAAATATATTATTCCGGCAACGATGCCAAGGTTTGCAGAGAAATTTAAAAAAGTATTGTGAGCAACATGTGGAGACTTACCCGGAAAGTGAAAGCGCGAAGCTTCTAAAAAGCGTTGCGGACCGACGCCCAAAATTGGGTACTTTTTAGTAAGCTCGACGGCCACTTGCCATGAAATAATTCTTGGGTTAATAGGACCCTCAGCCCCGGATTCAGCAACTTCAACGGTATTGACCGAGCGCTCTACCATGACGCCGCCTTGATCAATCATGAAAACAACAAAACCTGCTACTAGCACAGTGTTGAGAATTTTCGATTTGATCATTGTTGCTGCTACTAAGGTAGAGATGCCTGCACTGAGTAATGCTCCGCGAGAGGCGCACAGGATCATCGCGTGCCAAATTAATGGGATGCTCATAATCAAAAGCACTTTTTGCCAACCTTTATCCACCTGATATATAGCGAATAGTACAAATGGAAGCCCAACTACAAAGAGGATAGAGAAAATATTACCGTCTTTATACGGGCTATCTCGGGGGCCTCTTAGCCGCCCTTGAGTGAATTGAGACCAATCGGCCTCCAAATAAGCGATGTTTGCCCAATATGTGTAATAAAAGGTGATTGCAATGATTGTGTAGACTAAATACTTAAGTGCTCTTTGATGGTTTATTAAACCTAATACTATAAAGAACATAATGACTATGGTGGTATAAATATCAATTACTAACGATGAACCAATTCTTGAGTTATATGAGGGGAAAGGCGTTAGTAAATCAGAAACATAATAAAGCAAACACAGAATCACGATCCCGAAGAAAATACCGTTGTTATAAATACGCCAGTCCACACCACCTCTGAGCATGAGAAGCAACCATGCTACTATGGCAATGCCGGCGCTTATTTTAAAAATAGAAAAGCCTTCAAAGGCCCAGAACCATACATATTGCGGTTGTAGGATTGACACAGTAGAGTAAAGAAGCGCAGGGATATAAGGCGCTGATACCATCATGAAAAATGAAAATGCTATCGCTAAAAAAGCGAGTATTTTAACCATCTTTTTACCTAAGTTTACCTTTCATAGCTTGCCTCGTAATGTTTCGCCATTATCCTATCCGTAAAAGTATTATCAAATCTCTGCTTAGCGCAATGCCCAAAAGTATGCATTTGCTCGGTATTTTCCGACAAACTCACCATAGCATTTGCAAAGCCTTCCATATCATCGTTATCCGTAATCAAGCCGGTTTCTTCGTGAGACACAATCTCTTTATTACCGCCAGCGTCGGTTGCTATGCATGGTTTACCTAGGCTCATTGCCTCTAATAAGGTCATTGAAGTTCCCTCACTAAACGACGATAGCAAAAATATATCAATCAAGGCCAAATATTCTTTAGGATAGGCTATGTATCCAGTAAATATTACCTTTGATGAGATTTTGAGCGCTTTTACCTGAGATTGCAACGTCTCCATGAGTTCGCCATCCCCCACTATCACCAGTTTGCAATTTGCATTTGTACTAATTACCTTGGCAAAGGCGTTGATCATCATCTCATGATTTTTTATCGGGTCGAGCCTAGCGATTGTGCCAAATACAAGCTCGCCTTCAGCTATTTTGAGCTCGGATTTTATCGTGCTCAGTTTATTTATATCTACTTGAAGAGGATGAATACCATTGTAGATAACGTCAATTCTATTTGAACCTAAGAATTCAAAATCTACGAGAGCCTGTTTAGTGGCTTGAGAAATAGCGGTAATTTTTTTAGTCAATGCAGCAAATATAGGATTAACGAGTCGCCGTTTCCAAGAGCTTGTGTCTGGATAAAAGCGCCCATGCTCGGTAAAAATAACCTGCGTTTGTAAGCCTAAAGCCGCAAGCACCCCATAAACCCAAGGCGTATATTGATGACAATGCAAAATATCGACCTTCGATTGTTTAATCTGCTGTCGTAGGCTTCGAATTAGAGAAAAATCAAAGCCTGGTTTGCGAGGATGCGAGTAAATTGAGGTGCCGCTTTTTTGTAAAGCCTCACCCCACGGCCCAATAG
>CAYQMI010000066.1:0-21272 GCA_964418575.1 uncultured Glaciecola sp. | reverse complement strand
AATTTAACAGGAGAATATCATGCCCACTGTAAATCTCAACAATCAACTCACCCTATCTCTAGCGGTTACTAACCGAGCGCAGTCTGCACAGTGGTATCGCACTCACTTAGGTTTTGAAGAAGTCTTATCCATCGATGAGGCAGGCTGGACGGAACTTAAAACAACTGTCCCAGGCGTGACTCTTGGACTAGGCGATACTGATAAAGTATCTCCCGGAAACTGTGTGCCTGTATTTGGCGTCTCGGATATTAACGAAGCTAGGTCTGCACTTGAAGATAGGTCAGTGAAATTCGATGGCGATACAATAACTATCGAAGGTATGGTGAGTCTAGCAACTTTCTACGACCCAGATGGAAATGCAATAATGCTGGCAGAGGATTTGTCGAGTACTGAATAGTATGTAGAAGGGCTTGAAACCACTTTAATCAATAGTAGGATTTTCGTTGATAATTTTCCTGCTTTTGTAATGGAATATAAAATTAGCTTGTCTATCTTCTTTGTTTTCTACAAACCCAGAAATTAAAGAAAATCGTAAATTCTCGTCAGAGCGCAGCTGTTCGAACACTTTAATTACTTCGTTTTCGGTTTTGAATGCAAATGACCCCATACAAACGTAAGAATTACATTGTAACAGGTCATTGAATTGCACATGCTCGGTAGCCTCTAGCAAGCCCTGCAATTTATAAATAAATGCAGACTCTATATCTCTAATTAAAAACGAGTTGTTATCTAAATTCCTAGCTACAGCACTAAAGATTGAAGAATTCACTATGAAATTGGCATCTCTCTCATGGAGTCCTTTCGGAGAGTAAATTAAAAATGAAGTACTAGCAGTTTTCTCATGAACATCCAAGTTGTTACTTTTTGCAATACTTTTGCTTATCTGGGACATTGCTAACATCAAAGTCAACATTAAAAGTCTTAAGTTTGATATTACTCTAGACATTCTATTTCCCCATAACTGCCGGTAATCAAGATTAAGTAAATTGTATTGTTGATTGAAAAATTTACGTTAGCAATTAAATAATCGCCTTGTTTTTAGGTGACTAAAATCATTCGATGGCAAAGGTAATACCCGCATTGTTTTGTAATCTCACTATTAAGGCGTCGGCAAAAGCACTGGCCGGGGTGTAGAAGCCCCCAGTTAAGTCTTGTGTTTGCTGAGCTAAGCAAATAGCACTCTCTGCAATCATTTTAGATGTAGAGCCATAGCCTGGGTCTTTGTTACCCACAACGCCAGCAGCATAGGTTTTGCCGTTGCTGTGATTACCAATAAATAGTAAATCGTAAAAGCCGTTTTCGCGCTCTTCTTTACTTGGTCCCTCGCCAGGTTTTGGACCATCGTCTGAGCCCAAAGACTTGTCGTTAGCAACATGATTGGCCGTTGCTTCGCCTTTTTCGCCTGGGCCGGTTAACAGCATTTCATCATACTTAAAGTCTTCGCCATAAACATAGTTGTTCAGCATGTTTGAACGATGAACGTTTTTAGTGTTAATTGCCGCCATGATAAAAGGCGCAGCCCAAGAATTAAGTTCCTCGTCGTAATAAGGTTTGTCGCCGTTGGGTTGTTTAGCGCCTTTTTCAGTATTGGCAAGAGAGAGAGGGTTGCGTAAAACATTCATTACTTCTGGGTCTGCAAATGCGGCTTTTAAAGTCGCTTTTAGGCTAGCTGCGGTGCCGCCAGAAAAGGTTCCCTGCATTTTTCTTACTCGGCCTTTTATGTAGTTAAGTGGGCTAGACGTTTGCGCAATCACATGCTTTTGTAAAAAATGAATGCCTAAATCAAAGGGCACAGAATCAAAACCGCAAGAGAATACTATCTTTGCGCTGCTGGCTTTAGCTTGGGCTTGATACTTATCAATCATTTGGTGCATCCATGCCGGCTCGCCGCACAAATCGACATAACCCACACCGTTTTCTACGCAAGCTTTAAGCAGCTTCTCGCCATAAAGTTGGTATGGTCCTACGGTGGTGAGCACAACTTTAGTTTGCTTTACCATGTCGTTAAGGGCAGCTTCGTCGTCTGAGTCGGCTACGATACTGCTAATGTCTTCACCTAAACCTAACTCTGCTTTAACGGTATTGAGTTTATCGACACTGCGCCCTGCAACTGCCCATTTTATACTGGGCGTGCTTTGGTACTGCTGCGAAAAATATTCTGCAACTAATTTACCGGTAAATCCTGTTGCTCCGTATATCACTACATCAAATTTGTTAACGTGTTCAGACATATAATCACTCCGCCGTAAGCACTTTATTCTGTGCTCGTAAATATAGTTAGTACGTAAACTATACGCCTTTGCAGATGTGAGTATTATTTATTTTATTTGTGCGTGGCAATTAGTTATAGCAATGCAGTTTTGGCGAAAGCAATCAGTGCATTTTAGTCGGCAAATTGGACTGCGCAAAGTTCAGTTAGAACAGTGTCGAACCAAATGTATTGTAGATGGCAAAGCCTGTTATGGCGCAAGGTTTTTAAAAGGCTGAGGTAGGAAATTCAGTTTGTCTAACGCTAACTAATAAGCTTCTCAACATCCTCGCTCATATTCGCAAACTTTGTCTTATGCGCGTCTTTTAGCGGCATATTATTAATAAAGCGATATAACTCGCGAGCTTGAACGATATGCTGGCCCTCGGGTTTGTTGGTTTTTTCTATCAGCTTTACCAAGCACTGCAATAAATTCAAATTTACATTAATGTTCAAGGGGCTGACTTTTTTAGCCGTCGCAAACTCTTCATACGCTTGCTGATAACTCCCAGAACTGTAAAGGCTTACGCCCTTTTTATTGTGGCAGACATATTTGTCGAAAGTGTCTTTGGCGTTAGCGGTTTCACGCTCAATAAGATGCAAAATCGATTGGTCTATCTTCTCAGAGTTTTTTCGCAAAATTTTCACAAGCTTGGTTGCTTCTTCAAAATCCCCTAAATCAAACATCAGCTTCAAACTGTCTGCGGCCATTGCCACAGGGTATTCGGAAAAGTTTTTCTCAATTTGAATTTGCGTTTCTTCAAACTGTTTTTTTGACTCAGATTGCTTACCCTCAATTAATAGCATGCGCGACTGGATCACCGACTGAAAAATATCAAAATCAAAATCATCAGGGTTTTGATAAATAGATTCGTCGTTTTGCATGCGCTGCATGGTCAATAAGGTCTCTTGCAGATAGCGATTTTTTACGCTCTTATGCTCGCTGTTTTCCGCGATATCGAGGACAGAGCGAATATAGCCGCAGACATGATTGATATTTTTATGAACAGAGCGTTGAGATAACTCATAGATTGACTTTGCGCTGTGCATAGCCAGTTCAAAATGACCGTTTTCCCGCGCAATTTCACACACTCTAAAATGTCTATCAATCGATAGAGGAGAGAGCTCAAGTGCTTCTAAAATATACTTAAGAGCCTCTGGTTTTTTATCATCTTGTAAATACGCGTCTGCAATAATGTCATAAGCTTCAACGGTGTTGACCGAGCTTTCTATAACGCGCTTTGCCAGTTCAATGGCTTTTGAATATTCTTTTTTCAGTAAGTAGGTTTTTGCCATTGAGCAAACTGCCCAATGCAAAGCGCGCTCTTCTAGTACTTTATTTAGCACAGCCTCTGCTGCATCGTATTGTTCGGTTTTCCAATAAAGTTTCACCAATAGTTGGAGTAGGTGATTGGTGTAGCGAGGCTCGGTTTGGAGAAAGTGTTTGCAGGTCTCTATGCTAAGGGCATACTTTTGATGATCGATTTGACTGTACAAGGCAGCCAAGGTCATTCGTCTTTGGGTTGCCCGGGTAATTCTTGCGTTTAATTGTGCTTGCGAAAAAGGCTTAACGAGGTAGTCGTCAGGTTGCTTTTCTAGTGATCCAAGTACCATGCTGCGTGCGCTGTCGCCGCTTATCATAATAAATACGGTAGAGGGTTTTATCAGATGGCACTTTCTAATTTCTTCTAAAAATTCAAAGCCATTTTTTCGATTTGTGCCTAAATGGAGGTCGCTTACTATTATGTCGTATTTGTTCGTTTTACACGCTTTTAAACCAGCTTCAGCTGACTGCTCCGTATTGACCTTTTTTGCACCTAAAGCATTCAGCAGACCTCGCAACAGCATTAAAAATGGACGTCGGTCTTCCACTACTAGGCATCGTTTGTCTGAATAGTCTAATTTTTCCATTTAATACTGAACGGCTCTTTTCAAGTAATTGGTAAAGCTGCACGCGCTGCGCATACTTTGGCGAAATCCTTGTTTCTATATCGTATCAATAGAAAAAGCCTTGAGTTATTTTGGGCATTTGCCGATATCAATAAGAGTAGTCGATGCATTTTTAAACAAATAACAAAAAGTCCCGTCATCCATGAAGCTAGAAGATTACATTTACACGCAAAACGCTATTAACAAAGCGCTTAATGTACCGAGCGAAAATAAGCTCGATTTTGCGCTATTTGCTTCAATGTTTGACGCCCAGCTCGATGTGCTACGCGAGCATATGCAATGCACTGATGAAACGCCATTACCCAGTTTCATTGAAGGTATTGAGCAGGATACCCATCACCAGTTTCACCTTAAAGCCCTTGCAAACGATTATAAGCTTGCTGAACGCTTAAATGAGGCCTTAATAAAACAAAGTTTAGCCGACTATAAACTTTTACAATGCGCTTATTCTTACCCGCTTTCCATGCATGATGACCCGCGTCATATCAATGATGAGGTGTTAGAAAACTGTTCAATGCGCACGCAGCAAGCCTGCAAAGAGCATGAGTTTGATAGCTTTCATGAGACTCAAGAGCTTAGCGAAGAGCATCCCGAATGGTTATTTGACATAATTGAGCAAACTAAAACGCAATTCCAAACGCTGTAGCAACTAATTACCAGCACTAGTTTCCCTTGTAAGATTATTTATATTCCTTTGATCTCGATCACGCCGTAAACTCGAAAACTATTTCTAAGTGTGATAGTTTACGCGCCGCAATTTTGCATTGGTTTTACGTTCCAAGGTAGCAAAGGTAAAATATGAATCAGTTTTTAGTATGTGCACTATACAAATTCGTCACGCTTGAAAATTATAAAGAAATGCGTGAACCCCTAAGAGAGTTTATGGAGTCTAAGCAAATAAAAGGCACCATCTTACTCGCCAAAGAGGGCTTGAACGGCACGGTGTCAGGTCCTGAGGCAAGCATTAAAGACTTGCTTAATTATTTCAATCAAGATGAGCGTATCGCGCCGGTTTCTCATAAAGAATCTTGGCATGATGAACAGCCATTTTATCGCACCAAAGTAAAGCTCAAACAAGAAATTGTGACCATGGGCGTAGAGGGTATTGACCCGCGCAAAACCGTTGGCACCTATGTTAAACCAAAAGATTGGAATGCACTGATATCCGACCCAGATGTCACGGTTATTGATACTCGCAACGACTATGAAATTGAAATAGGCACCTTTAAACACGCAATCAATCCGCATACTGACTCATTTAGAGAGTTTCCAGAATACGTTGCGAAAACACTCGATACAAACAAGCATAAAAAAGTGGCGATGTTTTGTACCGGCGGCATACGCTGCGAAAAATCTACTGCCTATTTGAAAGAGCAGGGCTTTGATGAGGTCTATCATCTTGAAGGCGGTATTTTGCAATACTTAGAGGATGTGCCACAGGCAGATTCGCTTTGGGAAGGTGACTGTTTTGTTTTTGATAATCGAGTGGCGGTCAATCATCAGTTGCAAAAAAGTGATTATGATCAATGCTATGGCTGCAGGCTTCCCATCACAGAAGATGAAAAGCAGAGCCCTAAGTATGAAGCAGGCGTGACCTGTCCTAAGTGCTACGGTACTCATACCGACGACCAGCTAGCGCGTTTTAGAGAGCGCGAAAAGCAAGTGAACTTGGCGAAGCAGCGTAAGCAAGAACACGTTGGCACCGGCGCGCGTGATATTATGCAGCAAAAGAGAGACGAAAAAGCTCAACAGCAAAGAGAGCGCGCGCTCGCGCAAAAACAAGCGCAGCAATAAACTGTTAGTAAGTGTGAATCATCGGGGTTTTTCCTAGACAGTGATGAAGTTATCAGAGTAAACTTGATGATAATGAATTTACAAACTTCACAATCAGGGGAAAACCCATGAGTGATACTCAAACACCTATAAATAAACTTACGGACGAGCAAATAGCGAGTATCCGTAAGGACTTTGACTTTTTTGATAGAGACTTAAACGGTCAAATCGATTTGCAAGAATTTATTGAATTGCTAACCATACTGTCTCCTAAAACGAAGATTAATCACGTGCAAGAGGGCTTTGACCTGATTGATGGTAATGGCGATGGGTTTATCGACTTTGAAGAATTTTTAGCGTGGTGGCAAGAGGGCTGGTGGGAATATTAAGCCGCCTAGATACTAAATAATGGTTTTCATTCAAAGCGCTTTTATGCGCTTTTTTTGTGTGCAAATTTTATTGTTAGTCATAATATTTTAGATGTAATGTTTCGTGAAATTAGGGTTTTATGCGCCTAAATGATTTGAATTTAACAATCGGCTTATATGATTAAAGTTCACAAAAATGTAGTCATTTTCGCCTAAATGTATCTATTGTCTGCTAATTTATAAAGTTATGTGTTTTTGTTAAATTCCGTATTTGATAGTCAAATGTACCAATTTTCTATCAAATGTGGTTAAAATCAAATAAAAACTTTTTTATTAATATTGTTAGCGAGATAAATATAGATGACCCCGGCAATCAATAGTTTAAAAAAGCTGAAAGCAAGTTTTGAAACACTCCAGTACAGCCACGACAGCAATGCCAAGTCTTATGGTTTAGAGGCTGCAGAAAAGCTCAAACTACCAATAGCGCGGGTATTCAAAACACTGGTTGTGCAATTGGCAAATGATCAGCTCGTGACGGCACTTGTGCCAGTTGCTTCAAAGCTTGATATGAAAGCACTCGCCAAACATTTAAAAGTAAAGGGTGCAAAAATGGCAACGCCGGATGTGGTTAAAAATAGCACTGGCTATGTGTTAGGTGGTGTCAGTCCGTTTGGACAAAAGAAAGCGAAGGTGACGGTGATTGACAGTTCTGCTGCAGAATTAGATGAAATATATGTAAGCGCTGGCAGGCGAGGGCTTGAATTAAAAGTTAGCCCTCAAATCTTTAAACAAGCACTCAAGGCAGAGTTTTACGATATTGCTACTGACTCCTAGTCTTTTTTCGCCTGCATCTTTTTAAACATTTCCATCGCTTCTTCTGTGCTATAGCCACCTAACTTTTTGCAAGTACCCGTTGGGACTAAGCGCCATTCACCGATGTCGTTATCAACCATAGCTTGTCCAGCACAGCTGTGCGTTCCTGCTAAGTTACCGCAGTCGTTCTGACCAGCTAGCGATACACCGTAGCACTTTTCTTTATCTTTGCTTTCAGTTACATGCGCTTGCGCAAGGTTTGCTGCAACAATGCTGGCAAGTGCGGCAATAGCAACGCAATTTTTCTTAAAAGAGGAATGTTGTTTTAATAAAGCATCATTTTTCATAATGTATCCTTCAATTATTACCAAAAACCAGCGAGTTCCACTAAATATATCAAAAGCATTAATATAGAAAACTTCGAATTTTACTTAGCTTTAACCCTTATTCTTCTTCAGCATCGTCTGCGTCTATTTCTTCGTCGGGCGCAGCTCTGGGTTTGCGTTTAATGGGCGCAAAGCCAAGCTCCTCAGAAGAAGCCAATGGATTAAAGCGTTTTGTCTTTTTAGGCTTAGCTTTTGCAGCGCGCTTCTTGGTTCGCGCCTGAACTAGTTTGGTGTGCTCAGCTCTTGATTTAGTGCCTAAGCCCTTAAATTTCGCTACTAAGCCTTCAAATTCGCTAAATTTAAAGCGCTGCTCCAGTCGAGACTGAATAGCCAAAAAGCTTCTCCAGTCTTTACTGCTTACTAAAGACAATGCATGTCCTTGTTTGCCTGCACGTCCCGTTCGCCCAATGCGGTGCACGTATTCATCAGCAAACTTGGGTAAATCGTAGTTTATGACTTTGGCTATATTGGCAATGTCGAGCCCGCGCGAGGCGAGGTCGGTTGTGACCAATATGCCAATTTTACCGCGACCAAAATCATTGATAATTGCCGAGCGTTGATTTTGAAGCATATCACCATGTAAAAACGCGGCGCTTTCGCCATTGTCTTGTAAATGTTTCGCTAGCCTTTCTGTGTCCTCTCGGGTTGCCGTAAACACTAATGCTTGCTCACGCCCCTCAAGTTCAACCGCTTTCAGTAGAAGCTGATCTTTATGCGACACGCCATCAGCAAAATAAAAGGCTTGGCTAATATCTTCGTGAGGCGTGGCGACTTTGTCGATGTTGATTTTGAGCGGCGATTTTAACATGAGCTGCGTCATGTAATTTACTTCGGCGCTGTCTATCGTGGCTGAAAACATCATGGTTTGACGTTTACGGTGATCTGCGCTGGTGTGAATATTCTCTAAGGCTTTTTCAAAACCTAGCTCAAGCATGCGGTCTGCTTCGTCTAAGACCAAAAGCTCCAAACCATTTAAAAATATGTGACGAGCTTCAAGATGGTCATTAATGCGACCGGCAGTACCCACAATAACTTGAGGATTGCGCCTTAACGCTTTGGCTTGGTCGTTGTAGTTTTCACCGCCCACAATTAAAGTGCATTGCAAAGGTAGTTTTTGCGTAAGCGTTTTGGTTACCGCAAACACTTGTTTGGCAAGCTCTCTTGTTGGCGCAAGTATCAGCGCTCTTGCATCGCGTTTGGCAAGCGGCCTTTGCGTCAATAATCGGTTTACCACCGGCACTAAAAAGGCCAGAGTCTTGCCAGAACCAGTTTTGGAAGAGGCGAGTAAGTCTTTGCCCATTAATCCGTGAGGAATGGCTTGTTGTTGAATATCGGTGACGTCTGTCAACTGCATGGTGTTAATAGCAGAGAGTAAACGATGATCTAAGGCTAGGTCGGTAAATAGCAAAATGGCGCTCAATTGCGAAACTGAGCACCATTATAAAGGTTAAACGCGCTGAGCTAAATGCTTATCGTTAGCTTAGGCGAGAATTACCACGTTTAACTAAACTTCATCTCTGGTACATTGCCTTCAACGATAAGCTTTCCAGCGGTTTTTTCTTGAATTTCTTCAATCGAAACACCCGGTGCTCGTTCTTCTAAATAAAAGGCACCGTCTTTTACTGCTAGTTTCGCTAAGTCGGTAATAATACTATTGATACAGTTTACGCCAGTAAGGGGTAGTGTGCATGCAGGCAGTAACTTAGAATTGCCATGTTTGTCTGCGTGAGTCATGGTAACAATGATGTTTTTTGCTCCTGCCACTAAATCCATTGCACCGCCCATGCCTTTGATGAGTTTGCCAGGTATCATCCAAGAAGCAATATTGCCGCTAAC
Source organism: uncultured Glaciecola sp. (assembly GCA_964418575.1). Lineage (GTDB taxonomy): Bacteria > Pseudomonadota > Gammaproteobacteria > Enterobacterales > Alteromonadaceae > Glaciecola. The sequence goes on along the minus strand of CAYQMI010000066.1, from coordinate 11,898 downwards.
GTCCACTTCAAATGCACCTAATACAGTAAAGTCTACATGTCCGCCGCGGATCATCGCAAAGCTCTCTGCTGAGTTAAAGATGGACGCGCCGGTTGAGGCCGTTACCGTTTCTTTACCAGCGTTTATCATGTCTGCGTCAACTTGCTCTTCAGTTGGATATGGTCCCATGCCTAATAGACCATTTTCTGATTGAAGCATGACACTTATTCCCTTAGGAACATAGTTTGCGGCAAGGGTAGGGATACCAATTCCTAAATTTACGTAGTTACCGTCTTGAAATTCTTGCGCCACGCGCATTGCAATTTGATCTCTGCTTAAGGCCATTATTGTGCCTCCTTTGCTAATACTTTGCGTTCAATGCGTTTCTCGAAACTACCCTTGATAACACGGTTCACGTAAATGCCAGGTGTATGGATTTGACTTGGCTCTAGCTCTCCAGGCTCTACAATCTCTTCCACTTCTACCACCGTGATTTTGCCTGCGGTTGCCGCCATGGGATTAAAATTCATTGCCGTGTGGCGATACATGCAGTTGCCGTAACGGTCTGCTTTCCAAGCTTTTACAATAGCAAACTCACCGGTGATGCTTTCTTCCATGATGTAAGGGCGGCCGTTAAATTCTTTCACTTCTTTGCCTTCACCCACAGGCGTACCGTAGCCAGTTGCAGTGTAGAACGCGGGGATGCCGGCACCGCCAGCACGCATTTTTTCTGCCAGCGTACCCTGAGGCGTTAATTCAACTTCTAACTCACCGTTTAATAGTTGCTTTTCAAATAGGGCGTTTTCACCCACATAAGAAGACACCATCTTTTTGATTTGTTTATCTTCTAACAGCAAACCCAAACCAAAGCCATCAACACCGCAGTTGTTTGAAACCACCGTTAGTCCTTTAGTGCCCATCTTTTTGATTTGGGCAATTAAACCTTCGGGGATACCACAAAGGCCAAAGCCACCGGCAATAATTGTCATGTTATCTTCAAGGCCTTGCATAGCCTCTTCGTAACTTGACACGACTTTATTAAAACCTGCCATTTAATGCTCCTACTATTCGGTAAATACAAAATTTCTGTTAGTATTTATGAGTTGATTAGTTTTGTAAAATTAAATAAATATTCCGATTGATAAATAAAATGGAACTAACTAAAGGATAGTACGTGTCGGTCTCTTATAAAAATATGTGTGCTTTCATAAGTGTAGCGCAATCGTCTACTTTTGCAGAAGCCGCTGAAAAACTATGTTTATCGCAACCAGCCTTATCAACCTCGATTAAGAATATGGAAAGCCAACTGGGCGGACAGTTGTTTACGCGCTCTACCAGACGCGTCACTCTTACTCCAGAGGGTAAGATATTCCTTCCTATTGCCAAACGTTTAATAGACGACTGGGATAGCGCTCTAAGCGATGTGCAAGACCTGTTTAGCGTGCAAAAAGGGCGTTTAACGGTTGCTAGCATGCCTTCATTTGCCGAAGGTCCCTTAGCAAAGATTTTACAAGAATATCATCAGACCCATCCAAACATCATGTTACGTGTGCATGATGTGGTGATGGAGCGAGTGATTGATGCCGTGCAAACAGGGCGTGCTGACATTGGCTTTGTATTTGAACCAGAATCCTTACAAGGTTTATCATTTGCTCCGCTTTTAACTGATAATTTTTGCGCGGTTATGCCAGCTCAACATGAGTTGGTGGGTTTAAGTGCGATATCTTTAAATGACATAAAGCCTTATCCCTTAGTGGCCATGAATATGGGGTCTTCTATTCGCGAATGGGTAAATAGAGCCTTTGAACTAGAGGGCATACAACCTCTGATTACTGCTGAGGCATCTCAACTAGGGACTTTAGGTCAGTTAGTAAAAACCGGTTTGGGTTTGGCCATCGTGCCGCAGCTCTGCAAACAGCAAATGATTAATAAAGATTTGCGCTGCGTTCCGCTAAAAGATGATGTGCTTAAAAAACAGGTGGGCATGATTGCAAAGTCACCCAAATCTTTATCGAGCGCAGGCCAAAAACTTTGGCACTTGGCACTTAATCGATAGTTTTCTCTTTTATAGTAAGCGTATCTATAAGCCGCATATATACGGTATGGGATGTATAAGGTATACTGCGCGCCGCTGACATTCGTCGAAATTTTATATAGCGCTTCAGAATTAGAGGCTTTGTTTGTATATTTTCGGCGATATCACTTTCCTTTCTTTTTCCTATTAGGATGTTTAATGGCATTAGCCTCACTTTTAAGTACCAATTTTTTACTCAGCAATTTAAATATGCATTCCTTTATCTGTAAGCTCCTTACGGGCTATGCGTTACTAATTTTATCTTATAATCAGCAGGAGCTTTTTGTTTAATGTCTAGCCAAACAAACATCAACTTTGAAGACATGGGTTTGTCTCACAATGTGCTTAAGGCAATTGCTGATCAAGGCTATAAAACGCCATCTCCAATTCAACAACAAGCTATTTCAGCGGTGCTGAGCGGTCGCGATGTAATGGCGGCTGCGCAAACTGGTACAGGTAAAACCGGCGCTTTTGCTTTGCCTATTGTGCATATGCTTAGCGAACAAGCCCAGCGGCCTAAACCAAACCGCGTTAAATGCTTAATTCTTACGCCAACCCGAGAACTAGCTGCTCAGGTTGCTCAGAGCGTATTGCTCAGTCATAAGTATACCAACCTGCACTCTAGCGTTGCTTTTGGTGGCGTGTCGATTAATCCACAAATGAAGAGTTTACGCAGAGGAGTGGATGTACTCGTCGCGACTCCAGGACGGTTGTTAGACTTGTTTTCACAAAACGCAGTTAAATTTGATGACTTAAGCATGCTGGTGCTCGACGAAGCCGACAGAATGCTCGACATGGGTTTTATCCACGATATAAAACGCATTATTAAACTGCTGCCGGCGAAAAGACAAAATCTTTTGTTCTCAGCGACTTTCTCAGATGACATTCGCGCTCTGGCAAAACAGTTTATTCACCAGCCAATCGAAATCTCAGTGACACCTAAAAATACGGCTGCTACCACGGTAGAGCAGGCCATAGTGCATGTGAATAAATCCGATAAAAGCAAGCTGTTAGCCAAGCTTATTGATGAAAATGACTGGCAGCAAGTGTTAGTGTTTTCTCGCACGAAACACGGTGCAAACCGTATTGCGAAACAACTTACGGCGAAAGGCTTAAATGCGTCGGCTATACATGGAAACAAAAGCCAAGGTGCACGCACAAAAGCCTTGAGTGACTTTAAATCAGGTAATCTGAGAGTGTTGGTCGCCACCGATATTGCCGCACGTGGTATCGATATCGATTTACTGCCAAACGTTATTAATTATGACTTGCCCCAAGTTGCAGAAGACTATGTGCATCGCATAGGCCGTACCGGAAGAGCGGGAGCAAGCGGTAATGCGGTCTCGTTTGTTACCGGTGAAGATGGCAAACAGTTGAAGTCGATTCAAAACCTTATTGGTCAGCATATCCCGGTAAAAGAAGTAGCAGGAATTTCTATCGAGCCAATGTTTAACGCCCCCATCAGAGCGCCTAAACCTAAGCGCCCTAAAAAAGTAAAAAAGGTTTAATTTAGTTGCTTAAATCGACGATGCTCCCTACCATCGTGTTATTAGTAGAGAGCATTTAGCAGCCTTAAGGCTTGCGGAATTTGGGCTCGTTGGCATCAACACCATTGCAGCCCTTGTTCAATAAGGGAATATTTATGAACTTCGATTCAATTCTTGCGCATTTTCACGCTGCCATTGAAAAAATCAGCTTGGTAGCGAGCGAGTCTCACACTTATTTTCAAATTATTGCGGTTGCGTTAATTTATATAATTGCGTTTTTGCTTGCCCGAAAAGTTCGAAAAAGCAATCGTTTTACGATGCACAAACCAGACGAGAATTCACACCCTATGGTGAGCCTGGTATATCGAATAGGCGCCTTAATCTTCCCTTTGTTTGCGCTCATTCTGCTGCTGGTTTCAGCTGAGTTTTCAGAGCAGATGGCCTATTCACCGTGGTTATTAAAAACAGCCTACGCCATTGCCGCACTTTTGTTTTTTAACGCTTTAATAAATGCATTTGTTCTCAACAAAGTCGTGGCCTCAGCCTTTAAATGGATAGGCTTGCCCCTAGTGTTTTTGAAGTTAGTAGGGCTGTTACCGCTGTTAGTTGAGTCTTTGCAAGACATTTCCATTGTTGTGGGTAACATTGAAGTGTCGGCCTATGGCATTGCTCGCGTCATTATATTTGGTGGCTTTTTGTTTTGGTTGGGCAGGGCGTCGAATAACTTTGGGCAATCAGTAATTAAGCGCCAAGAGTCGCTCGACATCCCTACTCGTGAAGTGTTTGCAAAGCTATTTGAAGTTACCTTGTTTTGCATTATCGCCTTGCTGCTATTAAACGTAATGGGAGTGAACTTAACGACCTTGGCGGTGTTCGGTGGTGCATTGGGCGTTGGTCTTGGCTTAGGCTTACAAACCATCGCCTCTAACTTTATCTCTGGGATTATTATTCTGCTCGATAAGTCGCTTACCGTGGGTGACTTTGTTGAATTAGAAGACGGTCAAAAGGGCTTTGTGAGAGAGTTTAGAATGCGCTACGCCGTATTAGAAACCTATGATGGCAAAGACATTCTCGTTCCTAACGAGAAGTTTATCTCCACCTTTTTGGTGAACTGGACACATAAAGACCCTAAACAGCGCTACAGAGTGGACTTTTCAGTGGCTTATGCTACTGATATTCGGGCCATGGTAGAACTCATCAAAGAGGCGGTCGGCAAGCATCCTCAGGTCATTAGCGGCGAAGATATTCCCTTTGAAGAGCGGCCTGACTGTGAGATTGATAGTTTTGGTGATTCAGGAGTAAATATGTTCGTAGAGTTTTGGATAGAAGGCATTGATGACGGTAAAAATCGCGTGGGTGGCGACTTGCTGTTAACCATTTTCGAAACCCTAAGAGAGAACAATATCTCTATTCCATTCCCGCAGCGTGAAGTGAGGATGCTCAATACTACCGAAGAAGAAGTGAAGGCCGATATCGCAAAGGTAAAGGCTGATATGAGTGCTTCTAAAAAGTAGATAAAAAATGGCGAGTAACATGTACTCGCCATAAAGGTTTTAGCCCTTATATACTGGGTAGTCGCTATAACCTTCTGCGCCACCGCCATACCATTTTTCTGGATTATCGAAAGCGCTTAGTGGCCAGCTGTTTTTGTAGCGAGCAGGTAGGTCAGGATTGCTGATATAAGGCCGACCAAAGGCAATTAAATCAGCTTTTTGAGTAGCAACTGCCTGCGTCGCACTTTCAAAGGTGTAACCACAGTTGCCCATGATTGCACCATCAAACAATGGCCTAAAGTCTTCTAGCGTCATCGGCTCACCGCGCTCATGAAAACCAAATGCTAAGCCATCCATAATATGCACGTAACCTAGTTTTTGACTGTTGAGCTCTTTGATGACTGCAGTGTACAGTTCTCTGTAGTCGTCACATCCCATCATGTTGAACACGCCGTTTGGCGAAATTCTTATACCTATTGCTTTACTGGAATATACTTCTTTTACCGCGTCTAATACTTCTTTTAAAAAACGCATTCTGTTTTCTATGCTACCGCCGTATTCATCATCACGCTGGTTACTTTCGCCATCTAAAAACTGGTTAATCAGATAACCATTTGCAGCATGTACCTCTACACCATCAAAACCAGCATCTTTTGCATTTTGTGCAGCTTGTTTGAAGTCGGCAACGGTGCGTTGAATGTCTTGTTTAGACATTGAACGAGGTACTTCATAATCTTTTTTGCCCTGCGGGGTATAGATTTGGTCATTTTCGATTCTAATTGCCGATGCACTAAAAGGCTTCTCGCCACCGTGGAAGTCGCTGTGAGATGCGCGGCCGCAGTGCCAAAGTTGTAATACTATTTTGCTGCCTTTAGCGTGAACCCGGTCGACAATCTTCTTCCAACCATAAAGCATATCTTCCGTGTATATCCCTGGAGAGTCTACCCAGCCGATGCCTTCTTCAGAGATAACAGTGGCTTCGGTTATTACTAAACCTGCGGTTGCACGTTGCTCATAATAGTCACCCATAATACTGTTAGGTACGCGGCTTTCACCGGCTCTACCGCGCGTTAGAGGTGCTAATACAAAACGGTTTTTTAGTGTCCCTTCAAACAGTGGGAAAGTAGAATATAAATCAGTAGTAGACATGTGGCTCCTGTTTAAGCTCGTTATGAAGATGTTTTACCTTTGTGCAAGCTTATTGGCTTTTAGCAAAATCATCTGAGTATAGAGGGTATATGGAGCTAAACATATAAAGCACAAGCCCATTAATTTTTTTATTCATTAATAGGCTGCGTTGTGGTCTGAATGATATTTGTTGTGTTGGCTTCTAATATGAGAGCAAGCGTTGAAAATAGCTTTTGGAAAAGACTATCGACCGCTTACATACTCATCATAGCTACCTTGGAAGTAGTGCAGTTTTTTCTGCTTTATTTCGATAATGGAGGTCGCAAGAGATGACACAAACTCTCGGTCATGACTGACGAACACGAGCGTGCCATCAAAGTCTTTAAGCGCTTTGTTTAGGGCTTCTATTGCTTCCATATCCATGTGATTGGTTGGCTCATCCATGATGATTACATTGATTTCTTGCATCATTAGTTTACCAAACATAAGGCGGTTTTTTTCGCCCCCTGAGCAAACTTTTACGTCTTTTTCGATGTCGTCTGCGCTGAACAGTAAACGTCCTAGTATTGCGCGTACCGCCAGATCATCGTGCTTTGGTGTGCGCCACTGAGACATCCAGTCAAACAGCTTCATCGAAGTGCCAAAATCATTGCTTACGTCTTGACCAAGATATCCGATGCTGGCGTTTTCAGACCACTTGAGAGTGCCGCCATTGGGTTTAAGCTCATCTACTAAGCAGCGTAGTAGGGTGGTTTTACCCGCACCATTTTCACCGATAATGGCAAGCTTAGCGCCAGCTTCCAATAAAATGTCACCGCCTGTGAACAATGTCTCGCCGTCAAATCCGTGCTGGATATCATGCATTTCAAGCGCTAAGCGATGTAGTTTTTTATGTTGCTTGTAGGTAATAAAGGGTGTTTGTCTGCTAGATGGAATCACTTCGTCTAATTCAATTTTTTCCATTCGTCTGGCGCGTGAGGTGGCTTGCTTTGCTTTTGATGCATTTGCAGAGAAACGCGCGACAAAACTTTGAAGCTCTTTAATTTCAGCGGTTTTCTTAGCGTTTTCAGTATGTAGCTGTTCTTGTACTAAACTAGATGCTGCCATATAGGCTTCGTAATTACCTGGGTAAATGCGCAACTCACCATAGTCAATATCGGCCATGTGGGTGCAGACAGCATTAAGAAAGTGTCTGTCGTGGGAAATAATTACCATGGTACTCTTACGCGCGTTCAACACATCTTCAAGCCATTTAATGGTATATATATCGAGGTTGTTGGTTGGTTCGTCGAGTAGCAATATGTCAGGTGCTGCGAATAGAGCCTGCGCGATGAGCACTCTGAGTTTTAAGCCAGGTGCTACTTCCGACATTAGTCCAAAGTGATAGCTTTCGTCTATACCAGCCTCAACTAGCAATTCGATTGCTCTTGTTTCTGCGGTATAACCATCCATTTCAGCAAATTCAGACTCTAAATCTGCAACCTTCATGCCGTCTTCTTCCGACATCTCAGCAAGTGAATAAATGCGATCGCGCTCTTGCTTGACCTCCCATAAGTGGGCGTCGCCCATGATAACCGCATCAACAACGGAATATTGTTCAAAAGCGAATTGGTTCTGATTGAGCGTACCAATGCGCTCTCCCGGCGATACAGAGACATTGCCTGAGGTTGGCGCAAGTTCGCCGCTCATAATCTTCATCAATGTGGATTTACCGCAGCCGTTTGCACCTATCAGGCCATATCTGTTGCCATTACCAAACTTGGCTGAGATATTTTCAAATAATGGCTTTGCACCAAACTGCATAGTAATGTTTGCGGTAGTAATCAACTGGGTAATTCCTTTGGAAGTATTAGATAAGCTCAATTTATCCGAAGTTTATTAAAGCATCGGCAGTGCTATATGCGGACAATCAATATAGCGTTGGAGCATTAGGCATCTTGTATAAATGACAGTTAGTTTGCCCGAGACCAATTATTGGCGCGCGCACTATACCCGAAAGCGGCATCGGATTAAACCAAATGCGCTATTAATGTTGGATGTCAGATGAATTTGCTTAGCCTTGTTGTAGGCTAACTATCGCGAAAATTATTATTAAATTAAGCTAAAACAATACCTTACCTAGCTAGTAGTAGGCTACCACTTCTTCTTAGGTGCAAACAGGGTGTCGATGTCTTCTTTTTCTTTTGCTTTGTTAGCAATAATGTTTTGCACATTTTTATCTTTCAGACTGCTTTCTAGATTATCTAGCATCTCTTGCAGTTCTCGTGTTTTAGCCGCAGTGTATTCATTGGGTGTTTTGCTTTTTCCAAGTGCAATTAGTGCCTTCTCTAAATACTGACGCGCTGAACCCTGCATACTGTGTGATACTGCATCGACTGCACGTTTGTGCAAAGTTTCAATATTGACCCTTAGTTGCAGTTTTTCTAGTGCTTGGTCTTCCACCTGAAACACATCACCTTGAATGTTGCCCTGTTTATATTCACTGCGCAAAATGATGCGGAGTTTTTTAATAGCCTGAATGTATTTGATGATGACTTTGTCAGACTTTGGTAACCGAAAGCTTGATTGATCGGGTACAGGCTCATCAATGTTTATTTCGCGAATAGATTTTTGCAACTCTTCTACTTTGCTTTTCAGATCGGGGCTTGGGTTTTTTTCATAAATTTCGATTAATGCACTAAGCGTGCGCTTGCGTAAAATCGAAATTAAACGTTTTGAAAGCGGCATTTGTTGGGCCGCACCCACTGCCGTCTCAGTATCGTCTAAGATAGTGCGCTGCTTACCAATTTCTTCGCGTTTTTTAGCCGCTTTACGCTCATTGTGTTGTTGTACAGCGCTAGCTGCGATGCCCGCAACAATAAGCGCAGCAATTAGAATAATTATGATGGTATACGTTTGATTCATATTACGTCACATCAATGGCTAGGGTAGGGTCAGCGTAAAAATACTACCGCCGCTACTTGGAGAATTTGATAATGAAATACTGCCTCGTCTGTCTTGGTTTTTGTGCGTATGGGCTATTAAACGCGCAAAAAACAGACCTAAGCCAGTGCGCCCTTCGCTTATGCAATGCTGGTCAAGCACCTTACTCGACATCTCAAGCATTGAGCTTGGATAACCAGGACCGTCATCTTCGACGCGGATCACTAAACTGTTATTTTCAATATTCACACTTAAGTGAATAGCCTTACAACCATATCGCACAGCGTTAATTAGTACGTCGTGTAACATTAAATAAATTAACTCTCTGTCAAGATACCACGATAAATCTTCATCTACCTCAACATCGACTTTAATGTCTTGCTGCTCAGTATACAGTGCGTTTGATTCGATAATTTCATCGCACAGTTCAGCAACAAAGACTTCATCAATATTTACCGGGAGAGCATCCATCTCGGCGCGATACAGTGATAGCACTTGAACCAAGGTTGTATTCATTCGATTGGCTTCGTAATGGACGCTGTTGAGGCTGTTATGCGCTTGTTCAACTTCTTTGGGTATAACATTAGACATTTGCTCAATAGACTGCATCAACAAACTTAGTGAGTTTTTCATGTCATGAATTGCTACTGCAATTACCGATGAAAAGTCGACTAATTCCTTTGATTCATCGCGTCTATCATTCGCCATATCAGCCACTGTAGTAACCCTTCCTTTACCCATTAATACCAAAAGATACTTGCATTCGCCTATAAAATAGGTTTTCTTATGCAATAAAGTTAGAATGACGCTATTATTTAAAGCGCATCTGTATAAGGCTATATCGGCATTGCTATCATTTGCTTAAGTGAAACATTAATCACGAGTTTATAGCGTTAATACAAGGGCTAAGCCGCTAACGATTACAATCTAAATCCACTCTATTATGTGCATATTGCTCAAGGTCATGAATGAAACTACAACAACTGCGTTATATTGTAGAAGTACTAAATAACAACTTGAACGTCTCAGCAACTGCTGAAAATCTTTACACTTCTCAGCCGGGCATTAGTAAGCAAGTGCGCATGTTAGAAGATGAGCTTGGCATCCAAATATTTGGGCGCAGTGGTAAGCATTTGACCCACGTGACTGAGGCAGGTAAAGAGGTGATCAATATTTCTCGCGAGATATTGGCAAAGGTTGAAAGCATAAAAGCTGTGGCTCGCGAGCACACCTTACCGGACCAAGGTAAGTTAAATATTGCCACTACACACACGCAAGCCCGCTACGCTCTGCCTGACGTTATTCAAGGTTTTATGTCGAAGTACCCGCGCGTATCACTTCATATGCATCAAGGCACGCCATCACAAATCAGTGATTTAGCTGCAAAGGGTGAAGCTGATTTTGCAATTGCGACTGAGTCTTTGCACCTTTATAACGATTTAGTCATGCTGCCTTGCTACCACTGGAATCGTTCAGTGATTGTCAATAAGGCTCATCCGCTCGCCAAAAAAGGCACAATCACTATTGAGGATATTGCCAAATACTCCTTGGTAACTTACGTATTCGGCTTTACTGGCCGCTCCGAACTCGACAGAGCTTTTTCTGCCGCAGGTCTTGAGCCAAAAATTGTATTCACCGCTACCGACGCTGATGTTATTAAAACCTACGTAAGACTGGGAGTGGGAGTTGGCGTTATTGCATCTATGGCGATTGACGAGAAGCTCGACTCTGATTTAGTGAAAATAGATGCCAGCCATTTATTCGATTACAGCACCACTAAAATCGGTTTTAGGAAAGGCTCATTTTTACGCAATTATATGTACGAATTCATTGAACGCTTCGCACCGCATTTAACTAAAGATGTGGTTGAACGCGCGATGATGCAGAAGAACAATGAAGAAGTTGAGAAAATGTTTAAAGGTTTAACGCTTCCGGTGAAGTGAGTAAAAGCTGCAAAAGCTCATGATTGTCATTCCCGTGAAGGCGCAATGCTGTTCGCTTAAGGAAAAACGTCATTCCTGCGCAGGCAGGAATCTCCCAAATATTGCTGTAATGCGCAAATTTGCAGCCTTTAAGAGTGTTAGTTGTTGTCTTGGGAGATTACCGCCTCCGCGGCAATGACAGTAAGTTGCTTAAGCGAACAGCATTACGCGAACGCGGGAACCTCCCAATACAGCAGCAACAGCAATTAACACTCTATGATATTCACCGCCAAGCCACCGCGAGCGGTTTCTTTGTATTTGGTTTTCATATCATTGCCCGTATCCCACATAGTTTTAATTACTTTATCTAGCGATACTTTTTGGGTACCTGTGCCGCGGAGGGCTAGGCGAGAGGCATTAATGGCTTTAATCGCACCCATTGCGTTACGCTCAATGCAGGGCACTTGTACGAGCCCTCCTACTGGGTCGCAGGTGAGCCCTAGGTTATGTTCCATGCCAATTTCAGCGGCGTTTTCCACTGACTCTACCGAGCCGCCTAAAATTTCAGTTAAAGCACCTGCTGCCATTGAGCAAGCTACGCCAACTTCACCCTGACAGCCAACCTCAGCGCCTGAAATCGAAGCATTCTTTTTATATAAAATTGCAATCGCACCTGCGGTCAATAAAAAGCGACATGCGGTGTCGTCATCCATAGGGCGAATAAATTTATTGTAATAGCTCATTACAGCTGGAATGATGCCCGCTGCGCCATTAGTTGGTGCGGTAACTACTCTGCCACCCGCAGCGTTTTCTTCGTTTACGGCTAGCGCATACATGTTGACCCAATCCATTACCTGCATGGGGTCGTCGTTACGTTCGTTTTGTAAGCGATG
>CAYQMI010000065.1:16793-21720 GCA_964418575.1 uncultured Glaciecola sp. | reverse complement strand
GCGAAGGCAGGAATCTCCTGACCAAACAACTGGTCTCAAATGTCGCTGATTATTTAAACAACTTATGCAGGTTTGGGAGGTTCCCACTTGCGTGAGAATGGCGGGTGCTGTTCAGCAAGCAACATTATCCTGAGCTTATTTCTGCTTATAAACCCAGTGCGGATACTTGCTTATAATTTCTTATAGCTGGATTATAATTTGCTTACAGGATATTTATAACTTGCTCAATACCAAAGTATACAATATCAGGAACAATCATTAATTTTTCAATTAATCCACGATTAAATTTACCTTTTGTCGATAAATATAAGTACAAACTGTTTACTTTGGTATTTATATGCATATTATAACTCGGGTAAGAGCCTGACACATGTTGCGATTAAGCGACACTCTCATCTTTTCCCCATAAAAATAATACCTAAGATTTTTTATTTATACTCGTTTCAGCGACCGTTTTGATACGCTTAAGGATTGAGCTTATTTTTTGTTTTGCTCATTACGGTGTTTTGTTTTCATCACGATTATACACTCAAGGGATTTTCTGAGGTATATCGCTGTAGTTGGAATTTTTATGATTACACAGGCATTTGAGACATTTAAGATGCGACCGTTGGTAAACAGCGTAGCAACTGCCTCTTCTGTTAAAAAGCTCGGCAACCTTTGGCGCTCTTACTTAAAATCGAGAGAAGCGACCAAAATATGTCAGCATTTTTCACACTTTTTTGCGTTTGAAGTCGCCGTTAACGACGAGCTAAAAAGCAAAGTATATGGCTTACGTCACAAAGTTTATTGCGATGAGCTGCATTATGAAGACGCACGCCCTAACGGCATGGAAACTGACGAATTCGATACGTTTTCAGATTACTGCCTGATTAAACATTTTTCTTCAGATTCATATGCAGGTACCGTTCGCATTGTTAACCCAAAACAAGATGGCGAGCTTTTACCCATTCAAAAATATTGCTCCGATACAATTACAGAGCACCAGTTTCACCCTGATAATTTTGGTATTGATGAAATTTGTGAGATATCACGATTAGCAGTACCTGATGAATTCAGACGCCGCCGCATAGATAAATTTGCCGGCGCAGCGACAGGCAATATTAACCGCCATACATATAGCGAAAAAGAACTACGCTGTTTTCCGTTTATCGCGATAGGCTTGTATTTCGCAGCGGCTTCTTTAGCACTTCAACTTGGCAAGAAGCATGCATATGTAATGATGGAGCCACGCTTGGCTCGAAACATGCGTTTAGTTGGTATAGACTTTGTCCAAATTGGCCCAGTGGTAAGCTATCATGGACGAAGGGCACCTTTCTATATTAACGCTGATCTGTTGTATAAAAACTTAAATTCTGGTTTTAAGTATATGCTAAATCACATTATGGAAAACGTGAAACAAGACCTTTGTGCTTAAAGCTATTTTGATTTGAGGCTTACTAAAACAGCCTTTTGGACTTAAATGCAGAGTTTATCCAAAGATATTGGACAAGATAAAAAGCTGAATTTGAAAGAAGCTTCCGTCGTTTTTGATTCAGAGGAAGCTTCTAAACGTTACTTAAAAAATACTGAAGGTTTCCATCGTTCGCTTTATGGCGCAATAAAAATAGCCCATCATGATGAAATTCCTGAAATAATAGCGTTCGCCAATCGGGCATCAAACGCAATCGTACTTTACCCTATTTCCACCGGAAACAACTGGGGATATGGCGGGTCACTGCCCAACTCTCAGACATCTAGCTCGAATCGTATTTTACCCGTAATTCTCGACTTGTCGGCTTTGTGCTGTATCGATGTAGTCAATCCTGAGCTCGGAATTGTTAGGGTTGAGCCTGGGGTAACGCAAAAACATCTGCATGATTTTTTAGAGAAAGCCGGCCTCGATTTTATGGTTCCCGTAACAGGTGCTGGTAACCACTGCTCGCTGATGGGCAATGCTCTGGAGAGAGGTTATGGTATAACACCGCGACAAGACCATTTTGCAGCGCTTACTGACTTGAAAGCTTATTTACCTGATGGAACGCACTATCAATCGCCAATCAGAGAAATTTTATCTAAACACGCTAATGAGCAGCCCCTTTCAAACACTGATTGGGTCAATCAATCTTATAAATGGAATATAGGCCCGTATTTAGATGGCTTGTTTACTCAGTCTGCTTTTGGCGTTGTGTATGAATGCACAATCCGCCTGAAAAGACGTCCTGCTGCTTTTGATTCATTTTATGTAAGTTATTATCAGGAAGATGCCTTAGCAGAGATTGTTTCACATATTAGAAATACGCTTGAGGAGTTTGAGGGCATAGTTGGTTCTATCAACCTGATGGATACACGCCGCGTGATCTCGATGGTAACTGAGAATCCTAACAAAGCAACAGGCGCGGCACTTAGCGACGAACAAGTTGCAGATATTGCGAAAAAAGAAGATGTTCCGGCTTGGACTATTGCGGGGACTATTTACGGCAATCCACATGTTGTAAAAGCGGTTAACAACCAAATAAAATCAAGATTTAAAGACGCAGATCGAATTGTATGCTCCAGTGACAAAGTGGTGCGCTTTGCAAGCGCGTTCAGCCAATTACCATTAACAAAACCAGTAGCAAAGCTGTTAAGGCAATTTCCCTTCATTGACCAACAATTTGAGCGCCTCGAAACTTTGCAAAATGGTATACAGATTATGCAAGGGAGGCCGAACGAAGTTGCCAAAAAACTATCCTATTGGCGTAACAAAGCGGTTAATTTCGAACAAAGTCTAAATAAAAACCCAGCAGAGGATGGCTGCGGCTTACTATGGTATGCACCGCTCATACCTATGAACAAAACAGAAATTAAAGGCTTTGTAGAGCATGTGAGAAACACGTGTAAGCGCCACAACATTGACCCAATGATAACTTTCACAAATTTAAGCCACGACCTAATAGACAGCACTATACCGATTCTCTTTGATGCTCACAGTGCTGATGCGGTAAATCAAGCTCAAAGTTGCCTAGATGAATTGGTGAGTGAAGGACTTAAACTTGGGTATGTACCCTATCGCTTGAACATAGAACAGCAAAAACAGTTTATGAATTCAGATCTCTCTGTTTTTAGGATCATGCAAAGTATATATGAGAAAGTGGACACTAAGGGGGTTTTACAGCGTGGACGGTATGGAAAGTAAGGGCATTAATAAAGCGTAAAAAATCCTGACAATAAAAAACCCCGACAAGTCGGGGTTTTTCAATTGCGAGTGGCTATGTATGTTTTACTTTGCTTTGCGTCTTGCTGCGAAAGCTAGGCCAAATAAGCCAAGGCCCAAGATTGCTACGTTTGCAGGTGCGGACACCGCAATGCCAGATATCGAACCAGTACCGTTGATAGCGTAAAGGTCATATGTGCCTGTATTAGCATCAAAAGCGAATGTTGAAGTCAGACCAATACCCACCAAGTCAGCAAATGAAGTGAGCAAGTTGTCTACTTCGCGAATCGAGTTATCTTCGAATGATTCGAAAGCTGTTCCTCCAGTGGCTGCATCCGTTCCAGCAACATCGAAAGAGAAGAACGAATCGATTCGGCTCAAACCAAAGACTCCATCTCCAGCGTTTCCTGGTGAAAACAGAGATTCATTAAAATCAAGCGCTAACCATAGAGTTCCGTCTGTTGCTTGACTTTCTTCTGTAGCATCGATAAGGCCGTCGTTAAACAAAGCGCCAAAGTCTAAATTAGGTGTGCTATCGGCATAAACATGCAAGAAAGCTGCGCTCGTATCTACAATTGGTCCGGGTACAAAAAACGGAACCATGTTGAAGCCAGGGTTAGCATTTACAAAGGCAACTAATTCCGCTTCGGTTGGGAAACCAGGATTCCCGGTAAGCTGCTGCCAGAGACCGACTAATACAGGGTTTAAAATCTGACCGACGTCTACTTTTATACCACCGAACTTAAAGGTAAGCTCACATCCATTGCAAGACAATTTGCCAGTGTCATTCGCTGCGGTTTGTGAAACAAAAACTTCCCCTATACCTTGGAGCACGTAATTAGAAGCTGTGCCTGGGTTAAACCCTGCGATAGAGTCGGCTTTGTCCGCGGTAGTTGTGTCATCCCACCATTGAATAAATTCAAAGCCGTTATTAAAGTTTCCATTACCCGTATCAGCATCAATATTAGTATCAGGAATTACAGAAATCCCGCTCGTCATGTTAATTCCGCTAGCAGTTGCGGTTGACGCTGCGAGTGTCAAACATGCTGCTAAGAAAAGCTTTTTCATAATAAACAATCCATTTTGTTTTAGAATTATTTGAAACACTGCAAGGCCTGTTCCAACTTTTTAAATCAATGTTTTTATTGAGTTTTTTATTTTTAAATCTTTAAGCAGATGTTTAACTGTAAAAAAATTCGACAACTTCTATATGCTGTTCCCGCTGTGCTTCTTGTAATCACTCTCAAACTGCGGATTGTCTGAGAGTTCACTTGCCTGTCTAAGTGCTTGAATGCCTACTTGTTTATCTCCAAGCGACACCATGATCATGCCAATGGTATGCAATATTTCAGCTTGTTGTATATTCATGCCGTTCAAACTCTTCGCCAGGGACAACGCTTTTTCATTTTCACCATGCTGAAAATACGCCCATGCTAGGTTGTTTTGTACAACAGCTGAGCTCGGTGCTTGCTCCAACAAAAACTCCAAATGCTTAATTACTTCTGGATTTTGAGCCTGAGACAGCAAGTCAATTAATAACAACCTAAGCCTTTGATTAAAAGGCTGACTCTTAAGCCTTTCTTCAAGTGCTTCAGCAAGACCGTCGCGGTCGCGCAATGCGCCAAGCGTACCCAGTAGCGTGCCAAAACCTTGCTCACTTAAGGAGTTCGCACTTTGTACGTTTTTCAATAAGGTTAAAGCTGGCAAAAATTGATTTTCAAGATAAAGGATTCTCGCTTCAACCTCATTACC
>CAYQMI010000065.1:0-16693 GCA_964418575.1 uncultured Glaciecola sp. | reverse complement strand
TCCAAAGTGGGTTCAATTTGCCCAGTTCGCAGGTATGCTCGATATAACAAGAAATAATAAGCGCTGTTCAAATTATCTTGTTTGCTAAAGGGCGCCAGTATTTCAATCACTCGCTGTGGGTCATCTCCTTGTATCGATGCGTAGTATATAGCGGTAGAAAGGCTTGTGTTGCCCTCTTCATAAGCATTCCCTACGAGCGTCTCCAAGGCTTCAGATTCTACCCCTTTATTGATAAGTTCGGCCGCAAATGCTCTCGCCCTAGCCTCGAATCCCTCTGCATTTTTATTTGCTAATACTAATTCGGACGCCCTATTCAGGTCATTGGCGCTTATATGCAGCGATATGTATTCAGTTAGAAGCCGCGGAGCGTCTTTTTGAATTTCAAGCGCTTGTTCAAGTAAGCGCTTTCCAGCGCCTCGTCTATCTCTGGCTTGCAGCATTTTATTTGTAACAATAATGACCTCAGCACGTTTGCCGTCTTGATATGCTGTTAACGCGGTAGTAATAACTTGCTCATCATCACTACCCTTTTCAATCTCAGCTTCTATGAACATTATTTTAGTAATGGGATTGGTATCAGGACTTAAGCTCGCTTGACGTAAGGCTTCAAATTTTTCTTCTGTAGGGTCTAATGCGTAGTTTAATAGATTCAAATAAGCCTTTATGTCTATATTTGCTTGCTGGGAGTCGATTAACTGAAGCATTTGTTGAGCAGGTCTAATATGACCGAGCTTCGCAAGCTCATAACTTGCGCTAATTTGTTTGCGCGCAATATTTGTATCGAGAAGGTTTATTTTGGGCCCTTCAATTAAGAGCTCCAATACGGTAATAAAGTTTTGTGCAGATTCATAACGATTGCTACTTGGCTGGACCGAAAGTAAAGGACGCAGAGCTTGCTCATAGGTTTGTAGATAGTAATTTGATACACCCATTATGTAGAGTAAATCATCACTGCGATAATCTTTCGCGGCAGCTTGATCAGCAAACTGCTTAGCGCCTATATAATTCTCACGTTTAAATTCAAGCTCTGCTTTTAATTCAGATATTTCAGGAATATCTGGAAAAGCCGTTTCCAAACCATCTATCATTACCTGCGCACGTTCTTCTTGGTCCAACACGAGGTAAATCTTTGCTAATCGATAGCGCGCGTAAATGCTTTTTATTGGGTATTCAATAATAGCCTCAAATACACTTGCAGCCTCACGATACTGTCCTTCCAAGTAAAAAATATCGGCAAGTAAAAAGCGAGCCTCTAATAAATCCTGCTGCGCATATAAGGCGTCCTCTAAAAAAGGAACAGCTGAACGTGGGTTACCAAGTAATACTTCCGAATAGGCAGCACTTAGTGAGCTGATTGCTCCGCTTTGGGTCGTCAACTGGTCGAGCAGAGCAAGCGCTTTGTCGCGGTCGCCAAGTCGATGGTATGCCGCGGCTTTGTAAAAAGCCTGCTGCTGCGGCACAAGTTGCGGTCTGTTAATGAGTTTTAAAAATTCAAAGGTTTCGTCGCTCATTTCTTGAACGTACATTATGCGCATGATGCGCTGCAAAAGGTCAGCGTTGATAACGCTGCTGTCGAGCTCAAACGCATTTTCATATTCAGTTATCGCCTGAACACCGTTGCCAGTCCTGAAATTAGAGTCTCCTAAAAGAATCCTTAGCGTTGCGTTGTCAGGAAAAGATTCAACTGCGGATTTTAATACGACGAGTTCAGCGGCAATATCTCCTGACTCCCTTAAATCTTGCGCTTCTTTTGAGAAAGACTCAGGACTATTTGGGGTGCAGGCAAATAAAAGCCAGCTCGAGCATAAAACGACCACTAAACCTTTGCTCATTCTCATTTCTACAATTCCTTTGATAGTGTATCAGCGCTATTTTGGCAGATGCCTTGTTACTTATTGTTTATTACAAGCTTTGTTTGGCCCGACTTTTACAATAACTTTAAAAGCACATTGATAAAATTTATACAATTTGATGATATATCTGATCTTGAAATTCAGCAAATTGACACTGAAAGTTAAGGGCTAAAGCTATATAGTTTTCGATTTAGATACTGTATTTTAAACATATTCGTTATTCAAGGCAGTAACAAAGCCCACAATATAACTCGCTACAACCCCCATTTTTTGGCGGTAAATTTAAAGGACTAGTAAGCTAAATACGCATCATGCCAACTGATTTTCCCGAAATCCATAGCAAGCAAATACAGCTTCATAAAGTCGCGAAATATGAATGTAGTGACATAAGTAGCCTTTACGCATCTTTATTTTGTGATGAAAAGAGCTTTGGACAAAAGGCAATCAAACAAGCGCCCGGATGTTTTTTATCGGAGGCTTGGATAAACGCTACTTTATTGATTGCTGATAAACCGACTCTTTACACCTTTTATGCAAACGAGGAGTTACTCGGCTTTTGCTTTTTAGGCAAACAAAAGCGCGCATATGGCGACATTTATTATCTAAATCAAACAGGTAAACCCGAGTATGACCAAATGTGGATTGAGCAAAACGACATAGTTGCCAAACAAGAATACCTGCCCGCACTACGAACCGCATTAATAGACCACCTTTGCACCTGTAAAAATTTTCACCGGCTTGTTATTTCACTTGCTACTACTCAAAATTGGAAAGGCGAGCATAGCTTCGAATGGTCAAGCTCAAAAGATGATGTTTGCTTTGTTAACTTAAGTGAACTGAAGCAAAAAAAGCAGTCTTTTTTGCAAAGCCTTTCAAAAAATACTAAGTCAGCCATCAAACGCGCAGCTAAATACATAGAGGCACAGCATGGCGTCATATCAATGAGCGTAATACAGGACAATATTTTTGACACACTAAACAAGGAAGTTGCTCCACTGCACATTGCGCAATGGGGAGCTACTGAACAAGGCAGTGGGTTCAGTAATCCGCATTTTTTAGCCTTTCATGAGCAGCTCTTAAAACACACATTATCAATTACCCCGCTCTCAAGCTCGCAAAACTTGGTATGCGAATTATTAAGTTTTAAAGCAGGTGACCATCCACTAGGTTATTTGTATATGATGTTGTTTGATGACTGCGCGTTCTTTTATCTATCTGCCATCAACTACCAAGATAAGGATAATAAATACAAGCCTGGTTTAGTGATGCACCAATTAGCGATAGAACATTACGCAGCGCTTAATTTTACTAAATACGACTTTTTGGCCGGAAAGGCTCGTTACAAAGAGTCATTGAGCACAAGTAAGTATCCTATGTATACTATCGAACTATCAAAGCGTTCTTGGAAAAACAAAGCCTTGTATTTTGTGAATAACTTGCTCCGCAAAAGCTATCAACTCATGCGCCCAAACGCATGAAGCAGACCTTAAGACTAAACTAGTATGCAGCATATATTTAGCGTTGTTTCACAATACGGGAGCCCAAATCATATTACGCAGGGCATCCCTCTGCCGAGGGGCTTGTTCTCGGCGAACACCGGCTTAGAAGTTGTTGACGAAAAAGGCGAAGCAGTGCCATGCCATACTAAGGTACTCGGACTTTGGCCAGACCGTTCAATTCGATGGTTACTGGTTGATTGCATACTGCCCGAAAAAAATAATTTATCTGCAGGCTCTGAAAATCACTACTACCTTCAAAAAGCAAGCTACACAGCACTGCGTATTAAGCAAAAGTGGGTAACAGAAACGCCAGAAGCAATTACTATAGAATTACCCACGGGTAATTTAGTGCTGTCAAAATCAGAGTTTTTGAGCATCTCAAGCAACGCTTTTCTTAAGGATTTATCGAGCGATTGGAGCCTGATATCGGCGCAATATGCCAGTGGGCAACAGCCACTCGATTTTGAGCTTAAAAGCATTACAACTAATAACGAAGTTCGTTATTGTCAGCAGCAGCGTCCGCTTTTTTGTCATCTAACCCAAACTGCACATTATGTAAGTGCCAGTGGTCTTAGTCTTAACGCGCAAGCCCATATAAGAATCTACTACGATAGCTCTGAAATAGAGTTAGAGCTTAAAATGCACAATCCGCAGGCGATAGTGCATAATGGCGGTAAGTGGGATTTAGGCAACGAAAATAGTCTGTACTTTGAGAGCTTGGCTATTAATTGTCAGTTTGATGATGCGTCAGAGAAGAATTTCTGGGTATTTGAAGACGCTAATGAAGCTGAAAATGCGGATATACAAGCTGCAACAAAGTTTTCAACCTTGGAGATTGTTCAGCACAGTAGCGGCGGCGAACATTTTAAGTGTAATAACCACAAGGCAGCTGATAATCAGGTGCATATTTGTAAGCGCGGCGCATCAGTGCGGCTTGATGAGCAAAAAAAAGCATCTATGCTGCGGCCATCCCCAGTTATTGAATACGCGAACAGCGATTATAAGTGTTCGCTTGTGCCACTGAGGTTTTGGCAACGCTTTCCAAGCGCAATCGTTGCCGATAGTCTCGGTGCAAAAATACAATATGCTCACGACAAGGGGCGCAGTGAACAGAGTGCTTCACAAGTGCTAGAACTTCAGCCTGGTGAAATTCTTTCGCAGCGTCTACACATACATTTACGGCCATTAGATTCTGAGCAGACCAGATTTGTTTCCCCGCAACTAACCGCCTCCCCGCAACTAACAATTTCGCCAAGCTTGATTAATCAAAGTCACGCCCTTGCCTTATTCGACACCAGCATGGCAGATGATGCGCTTCAGCGATTTATTGATCAGGGAATCAATGGCCCTTCTAACTTTTTTGAGAAGCGAGAGCAGCTTGACGAATATGGCTGGCGTAATTTTGGCGATATTTATGCTGATCATGAGGCAGACAAAACAAAACCGAGCGAGCCATTTGTATCTCATTACAACAATCAATACGACCCCTTGCATGGCTTTTTAAAACAATGGTTGCTTAGTGGCGATAGCCGATGGCGGATTTTAGCTGATGATTTATTTCAGCATTTGGTAAATATAGACATTTATCACACCACGCTAGACAAACCTGAATATAACAACGGATTGTTTTGGCATACCGACCACTACCTCGAGGCGCAAACGGCGACTCATCGGACCTACTCTAAGCATCAGCAGGCAGACGTTTATATGGACCATGCTGGCGGCGGTGGCCCAGGCGCGCACCATTGTTACACATCTGGCTTAGCGCTTTATTACTGTTTAAGCGGCAAACAAGAAGCCTTTGAATGTTTAAGTGGCATGATAAATTGGATGCAGCACATATACGAGGGCGACCAAACTCTATTGGGGCTCTTTCTACGTTTTAAAAATGCAAATACGCTTAGGCTTCCGTTTACGGATAAACCCTTGCTTGGCAACGGCACCGGTGTTGTTAGAGACCCAATAAGTAACCGCTATCCTCTCGACAGAGGCACCGGTAACTACGTAAACGCCCTGCTAGACGGCTTTGATATTCAACAAGATTTGCAGCTGTTAAGCGAAGCCGAGCGCGTAATTATGTGCACAATCGACCAGTCTGATGATATCAGCACTCGCGGCTTTGAGGATATTGAAAACACGTGGTTTTACGTCGTATTACTACAGGGTGTTGCCAAATATTTGTTTATGGCCAAAGAACTCAATGCTCCTAGGGCGCACTATAGTAAAATATTGCAAGCCTTTTTACACTATGCACGATATATCCAAGAGCAGGAAAAACCCTATCTCACTTACGCTGAAAAATTAGAATACCCAAACGACACTTGGACAGCTCAAGATTTACGTAAGGTACATGTATTAGCCTGCGCCGCATTGCTATGTGACGATGAACCAAGAGACGATAAACAAAGCGTCGATAAATTAAGCGGCAGTCAACAAAAATTTAAATTTACTGCCAAAGCAAAAGAACTCCAAGACTGGATTGACGCAAAACTTGCTCAGAGCAATGAAAGTGCCTACACACGAATTCTTGCCTTAATTATGCAAAATTACGGGGCGCTCAAATTATTAGAGGCAGCACCTGTCAGTAGTGCTGCCAAGACCGAATCGAAGGCTGCAAATAAAACCACAACCCCCTCTGAAAAAGGCAGTGTCAGTGCATCCACTCCATCGCGTGTTTTTAACTTTATCAAACACTACTCCATCAGCAGAGAAAGGCGCCACTTGGTCATGCGCATCCCGAAATTACAAAAGTGGTTAGGTAAACCATAATGAATGATGTAAGCGCTGCAGTTGAAACAACACAAAGCTCAGAAAGCGTAAATCACAACAAAACACTCAGTTTTATTATACCGCACATGGGCAGAGAGCAAATGTTGATTGAGACTCTGCAATCTATTGCTTTGCAAGACTTTAACTTAAATGAGCTTGAAGTGGTTGTTGTGTCAAAAAACGAGGAGTTGAGTAAGGAGATTGATAGCTTCTCATCGCGTTTTGATTTAACAATTTTGCACGCTCAAGCTGACTTAACAATTTCTCATCAACGCAATATGGGGGCGAAAGTCGCAAAGGGGACGTATTTGGCATTTTTGGATGCTGATGTATTTCTCTGTGCTAACTGGACGCGCGAAATGTTGGCCCTGCTGGCTAATTCTACTGAAACCAAGCTTGTTAGCGCCATGCAAAAAAACAGTGATTACGCGCCTGCTTTAGAGCAACTGCGTACGGTTTTAAGCAATGCAGCTTTGGATTGTGAGGTTGAGTTTTTACCCGGCAGAAATTTATGCCTCCACAAAGATACCTTTGCACAATCTGGCGGTTTCCCCGAGCATTTACTTACTTGCGAAGACTACGTATTTACTCAGCGCGTTGGGGTATTAGGTAAACTTTTTTACAGCAGCAAAAGCCACTATATTCACCTCGGCGAAGATAAAGAATTTTGGCCAATGGCAAAAAAAGAAGTTTGGAGAGGTCAGTCTAATATCGCCTCTCTTAAAGGGCGAAGCATTCCATTGTCTGAATGGCCAAGCTTTATTGCTCCGCCCTTATTTACCTTTTCTCTTCTTACTGCCATCATATTTAGCCTGTTAAATATTTGGACGGTAGCACTAATTGGCCTTGTTATGTCGAGCTTGGTATTAATGGTGTATAGTCTAAGGTTATTAAAGCTCGGCCAAGGAAAGCTTAGCACAAACACAGTATTAGGATTTTACGCTTTGTACTTCCCCGCAAGAACTTGGGGCACAATTAAAGGTTTGTTTCGTTCAAACTAGCGTGAATGAGACTGTTATGAGATCGCACAGGAACGCATGAAAAAACCACCACATATTCTACAGTTTATATGCTCAACAGGCTTTTACGGGGCAGAGCGCTGGATTTTAGCGCTTTGCAAGAACACGCCCGCCAAAGACGCAACTTACTCTCTTGCGGTAACCCTTGAAGACGATTCCCAAGATCTTGAGCTAGTAAAACAGTTTGAACGCGACTGCGGCCCATCTTATGAAGCTCCAATGAATGGTCGTTTTGATTTTTCAGTAGTAGGCAAACTAGCAGATTATATTAAAGAAAAACATGTCGACGCTATTCACACCCATGGCTACAAATCAGATATTTTAGGCATACTAGCCGCTAAAAAAGCCGGTATTCCAGTAGTGGTTACACCTCACGGATTTGAAAATGCGGCAGACCTTAAGCTGCGGCTGTTCATTTGGTTAGGCTGTCAAAGCATGCGCTTTGCTAATAAAGTTGTTCCCTTATCTCCGCAGTTAATGCAAGACGTAAAACAATACGGCGTCAATGAGCCTAAACTCACTTACATTCAAAATGGTGTGGATTTGTCTGAAGTCGATGCAGTGCGCAAAGCGCCAGCGAAACTTACAAAAGAGAAAAAGCGCATAGGCTTTATTGGTCAAATGATAAGCCGAAAGAACATTTTTGATATTCTAAACATTTTTGAACAGCTCGCCGCTGAGCGCTCAGACATAGAGTTAGTACTATTAGGTGATGGTGAAGAACGCGCTGCCTTAGAAGAGCACAGCAAAACCCTAAACTCAAAAGCCGACATACACTTTTTAGGCTACAGAGACGACCGACTCGACTACTTGCGCAGCTTTGATTTGTTTGTAATGACCTCTACGCTTGAGGGCATACCCCGTTGTTTAATGGAGGCTTGCGCGATGGCGGTCCCAGTTGCCGCCTATGATATTGCAGGTATTGACCAACTAGTTAGCCATGAAAAAACGGGCCTCTTAGCAACCTTAGGCGACCAAGCAAGTTTGAAAAAACATTGGCAATCGCTTTTAGATGATCAAAACTTAGCAGTACGCATAGGGCAAAATGCTCTTGAGTATGTAACTCAGCACTACTCAGCCAAACGCATGGCAAGTGAATACGTGAGTTTGTTTGAGGAGCTCTTGCAAAGTGAATCGTCATGACAGGTAAACTAACATCGTGAAAAACAAAACGGACTTGGTGTTTTTATTAAGCGTTGACACTGAAGAGGAATGGGACTGGGAAGGACCGTTTCCTGAAGGTGAGTTTTCGGTGGAAAACTTGCACATGCTTCCGCAGTTTCAAGAGTTTTGCACCAACAGAGGCATTCGTCCCTGTTATTTTGTTGATTACGCTGCTGCAAAAGGCATAGAGCCAAAAAGCCGATTTGTAGAGCAAGTACAAAACAATGAATGTGAACTCGGTGCCCACTTGCACCCTTGGGCAAACCCTCCGTTTTTTGACAAGCCCACAGAATCAAACTCTCACGTAGTTAATTTGCCTATTAAACAGGTAAGCGACAAATTAGATGCGCTAATGAACTTGTTTGCTGAACAGTTTTCGTATCAGCCAAAATCATTTAGAACCGGGCGCTGGGGGATTTCTCCCGAAATCATGTCGTTATTGTGGTCGCGCGGCTTTGAAGTGGATTCGAGCGTATATCCTTTTTATAATAATGAGTTTTTTTCCTGTCAGGGCTCTCCCACACTGCCCTATTGGCCAAGCGAAGATGACGTGCTGAAAAGCGGTAATCAACAAAATATATTAGAACTCCCAGTGACAGTAGGCTTTAACAGGCGTCCATTTAACAAAGCCAATCGCGTGCATCAAAAGCTAGACAGTCCGAATCTGCAAACATTAAAGGCAAATGCCCTTATGTGGCACAGTGGCTTATTACGCAAAATTTATATGAGCCCTGAAGTGACCAAGTCGAGCGATATGATCACTCTGGCTGAAAATGCGATTAAAGAAAATGCACCGCTTATCCATATGTATTTTCACAGCTCGAACCTTATCAGCAATGGCACAGGCTTTTTTAAAGCCGAAAAACCCTTTGAAACAATTTGCCAAAGAATTAGCAAAGTACTCGAGCATTTAGAAAAAGAGCATAACCTGGTGTTCA
Organism: uncultured Glaciecola sp.; assembly: GCA_964418575.1. GTDB lineage: Bacteria > Pseudomonadota > Gammaproteobacteria > Enterobacterales > Alteromonadaceae > Glaciecola. Next base: position 7,451 of record CAYQMI010000065.1, on the reverse strand, counting down.
TGACGCTGAGCGAAGCCAAAGTGCATTTTCAAACTAATCGCCAATTTATTGCCTCGTAACCGTGGAATCATCAGAAGTAAATAATAAGCCCGCGGATGCGATAACTTTTGAGTTAGCGCATTCAGAGCATAAAACTCAGTGGGATGCTTTTGTTCTTGCACAAGCCGAGGCTAGTCCTTATCACCTGTTTGCATGGGGCGAAGCGGTAAAAAAAGCCTATGGCTTTGACATGCACTATTGGATGGCAAAAGAAGCAGACTCCCATAATATTGTAGCAATTTTACCCGCAATCAAAGTACGAAACTTACGCGGAAAAGCCTCCATTTGCTCCCTGCCTTATTGCGACTTAGGCGGTATTTTGGCCAAGTCCCCAGAATATTTTGAAAGCATGTTCGAGCATGTACGTCATGTGTATAGTGATTCCAGTGCTAACTCTAAATACGCAGCCATGCTGCTAGAGCTTAGAAACAAAGATGCTGAGCTACTTGATATACAAAGTGCGCCTGAGGGCGAAAAAGTGCGCATGCTGCTCTCTCTACCAGAAAGCTCAGATGAGCTCATGACGCAGTTTAAAAGTAAACTGCGCAGCCAAATTCGCAAGGCAGAAAAGAACGGGCTGAGCTTTAAAATCACAAAGGGCAACGACGCTAATATTGCTTCGCGCACCGAAGAATTTTATAAGATTATTGCTGCAAACATGCATCTGTTGGGCTCTCCCGTTCACTCAAAAGCGTGGTACGAGCAAATTATTGATGCTTATGGCGAGCACTTATATATTGCTACCGTCTACTTCGAAAATATCGCGGTAGGTGCCGCAATGGTTATCACAACAAACAACAAAGCAGTTGTTCCTTGGGCCTCTACGCTCGCTGATTACAACAAATTAGCGCCTAACATGCTGCTATATTGGGCAGTATTAAGCGAAGCAACTGATCTTGGGATGCAAGAATTTGATTTTGGTCGCTCCACTGTGGGTGAAGGAACCTATAATTTCAAAAAACAATGGGGAGCACTTCCTCAAAAACTCTCGTGGCAGGAGTATGATAACGGTCAATTGCAAGCTGTAGTGTCCACAACACAGTCAAAAGCCAGAGCGCTTGTAGAAAACATTTGGCGAAGGCTGCCGCTATCTCTTAGCACTGCGCTTGGGTCAAAAATACGGAAGTTTATTAGTTTATAATCGCAATTGGGTGTAAATTACTGTTTAGTTCGAATCAGTATTTATATCGAAGTTAAAAAGTGCATCGGTTTACAAGGAGCTTAACTTAAATTATGTGCGGCATCGCTGGATTTCTAAGGCAGGGTTACTTTGCAGCGAATCACTCAAGTGATGACGCGCCTGCACCCACCCTTACTGAAACACACCTGCTAAAAATGGGCGATGCTATTGCGCATCGCGGCCCAGATGCGCATGGCGAATACCTTAACGACGAGGTTGGTTTATGCCACAGGCGCTTAAGTATTTTGGACTTAAGTGAGGCTGGTAATCAGCCTATGTATAGCGAATCGGGCGATATAGTTATTGTGTTTAACGGTGAAATTTATAACTATTTAAGCCTAAAACGAGAGCTTCTTGCAGACGGCGTAAGCTTTCACTCCGACACCGACACCGAAGTCATCATTCACCTTTACGAGCGCGAAGGCAAAGCCTGCTTAGACAAACTAAACGGCATGTTCGCTTTTGCTATATGGGATGCAAGAGACAAGTCTTTGTTTATTGCGCGCGACAGAATAGGTAAAAAACCACTTTATTATTTAGAGCACGAGGGAAAGTTCGCTTTCGCTTCTGAGATAAAGGCGCTGTTAACCCTTCCCGAGGTTCCGCGAGAGCTTCGAATGGACGCGGTATACGACTACTTTGCGTATCAATATGTGCCCGACCCTAAGAGTATTTTCAAGCATATTCATAAACTGCCACCCGGCCACTTTATGGTATTAAAAGATAAACAAAAACATATTGAGCAATACTGGGACGTATCATTTGCTAAGACCTCGACAGAGTCGGAAGATGACTTAAAGTCACAGCTACAAAATTTAGCCAAAGCTTGCACTGAACGCAGACTCATAAGCGACGTTCCGCTAGGTGCATTTTTAAGTGGCGGCGTGGACTCAAGCGCAGTGGTTGCCCTGATGACCGAGGTAAGTGATAAACCCGTAAAAACCTGCACCATTGCTTTTGATGATAAAAAATATAACGAAGCTGAGTTTGCTCAAGCGGTAGCTAAACAATATAAAACCGAACATCATGAATTTATGGTGCATCAGAACGTGGCGGATACGCTTGAGGATATTGTTACTTATTTTGATGAGCCCTTTGCTGACCCCTCTCTCGTGCCTACATTTTTTGTTTCTGAGCTCGCACGCAAAGAAGTGACCGTAGCTATTGCCGGTGATGGCGGTGATGAGGTGTTCGCAGGTTATGAGAAATACGCCACCGACGACATAGAAAATAAACTTCGAAACAAGTTTCCAAAGTGGATGAGAAATGGCGTTTTTCCGCATCTAGCACGCTTTTTTGCAAATTCTGAAAGGCCCCTCTTTCGCAAGGCAAAGTCTTTATTTACTAGCTTAAGTGTGAGTCCTGAAATGGGTTTTTATATTACTAACTCCCAAATGGAAGACCGCCAATGGCAAATGCTTTCTAAGCAGAGCGTACAAGACGAATTAGGAAGCTACCACCCTTCAAAGCTCACCTTAGATGCGTACAACAAGGCAGACGGCCCCGACCACCTATCTAAAATTCTATATACCGACATGAAAACTTACTTGCCGGGCGGTATTTTGGTAAAAGTAGATAGAATGAGCATGGCACACTCACTAGAAGTGCGTGCCCCCTTGCTCGACAAAGAAATGCTGGAATTTGCCGCAACCGTACCCTCATCCATGAAGTTTAAAGACGGCGAGAAAAAGCATTTGTTAAAAGAAGCCTTTAAAGACTATTTGCCTGACGATATTTTGTATCGTAAAAAAATGGGATTTTCAGTGCCCCTGGCATCGTGGTTTAGAAATGAGATTAAAACCATAGCGCAAAAGTACCTGATTGATTCACCCAAAGGACTGACTCAAATTTTTAATATGGATGTTGTGAATAGCTACTGGCAGCAGCATCAAGCGGGTAAAGCAGACCATGGTGCGATTTTGTGGTCGATGTTGATGTTTGAGATGTGGTGGCAGAGGTATGTTACCGAGGTGAGTAAGTAGTGCCTAAAAGAATTATGCACCTGACCTATGACATGCGCATAGGCGGCACCGAAATGGTCATTAAGAATATTGTTGAAGGCCTAGATAAAACTCGCTTTGAGCAGTCACTTTACTGTATTGAAGAACCCATTGGCCCATGGGGCTTAGCACTGCAACAAAACGGTGTTCAAATAAACGCACGTGCTCGTAAACCGGGTTTTGACGTATCGCTTATTCGCGCCGTTCGTAAGCACGTTAAACAACATAATATCGATATACTACATTGCCACCAATATACCCCTTGGGTGTATGGAGCAATGGCTGCTTTTGGCTTAAAAACAAAAGTGATTTTTACCGAACATGGCCGGTTTTATCCCGATTCGAGCTCTTGGAAGCGCAGATTTGTAAACCCGGTGCTTAGCCTATTTACTCACAAAATCACCGCGATATCGCAAGCCACCAAGCAAGCACTTATAGATTTTGAGTTTATATATGGCAGCCGTATTGATGTGATTTACAATGGCATTCATCCACTGGAGATAGATAGCGAACAAGCGAAAACAATTCAGCAAGAAATGAATATTGGCAATCACGATATTGTATTTGGCACCATCGCCAGACTCGACCCCATAAAAAACCATAAGATGATGCTCAATGCCTTTGCCAAAGTATTAAGCGAAAAACCCAATTGTAAACTCATTGTAGTGGGCGATGGCGAACTCATGGATGCATTGCAATCACAAGTAAAAACGCTCAATATTGCAGAGTCGGTTATATTTACGGGGTATATTGCCTATCCAAAGAATCACCTAGCCGTTTTTAATATATTTTTGCTATCGTCGCTCAGTGAAGGGACTTCAATGACCTTGCTAGAGGCCATGAGCCTGAGCAAGCCTTGTGTGGTGACCAATGCTGGCGGCAACAAAGAAATAGTTTTGCATGAAGAAACAGGGCTTGTGACCGATAACAATGATATGGAAGCGTTTGCAAGTGCAATGCTAACTCTGGCCAGCGAACGCGACCAAATGCAGGCATATGGGAAGATGGCAAAGCAAAGGTTTGACTGCACCTTCACCAATGCAACTATGGCAGAAAGTTATGAGCGCATATATTCTGATTAAGCAGTATGGATGCTAAAATGCGAGAGCAAAACAAGGACGCAACAGTGAGTAAGAAAACAGCATGGTAAAAATTCTAACCATCATCGCAATTGTGGTTGCAGGCTTTCTTGCCATTTCTGCACCTTATATTGCTGCTATTCTTTACTCTGCCGTTTCTATTCTCCAGCCTCAATACATCTGGTTTTGGGTGTTTGACGACATCTTAATATTCAAAATTTCGGCGGGTATTGCCATTGTGGCTTGGGGGCTTTATATGCTTCGAGGCGGTGTAACGTGGCAAATTTATAACAACGGCATTTTTTATGGGATGTTGGTGTTGTTGGTTTTGTATTATTTGTCGGATATGTTCACACCCTTCCCATCTTATGGCTCAAGAATTGGATCCGACTTGGTCATCGGAATTTATACAACAATCGTGATTATGTTTTTCATTGTGCTAGGGCTTATAAATCATGAGAGAGCACTTAAACTTATGGTCCTGACGATTATAATTGTGACTCTATATTATACATACTGGGCGAATATGGCTTATTTGGAGGGCAATTGGAGTCAGTTTTCTCAGGGAAGATTAAGAGGACCAAGAGGGAGCCCATATAAAGACGGAAATATATTTTCTATTGTGTTCGTGATTGGGTTGCCATTTGTTCTTTTTGCCATCTACCAAGTTGAAAAGACATGGCAAAAAGTATTGTTAATTATGACGATACCTCTTATATGGCATGCGATGATTTTGTGTGCTTCAAGAGGCGCATTGCTGAGCGCAGCAGCATCTACGCTAGTAGCTGCGACGATGATAAAGTCGAAGTGGTTGAACATTATATTACTTGTTGGGGGGATAGCGTTCGTTATTGACCAAGGCGGTCAAATGACTCAACGAACCGTTACAACAGTAGAAAAAGCTGAAAGCGAATCGGACAAACCAATCAACCCAAGAATAATATCTTGGGGAATTGCTTATGATTTGACAAAAAAGTACCCTATCCTCGGTGTAGGGCCTCAACGATTCTTGGAAGCATCACGCTTTCATTTTGAAGGGAAGTCTCCCCATGTTCCTCACAACACCTTTTTAAATTACACCTCTAATTTAGGCATCATTGCTGGCATTGTGTACTTAATGTTTTTTTGGGTTGCTTGGAAAATGTTTAGGTGGAACAGAAAAGCATTAGAAAAACAGCCCGATAGACTCCATTCGTACCTTAATAAGGCATGTTTGTGTTCGTTGGTAGGTTTTTTTGTTGGAGCACTCTTTTTAGATTTAATTATTTTCGAACCATTTTACTTTCTACTTTTAGTAATTGTTGCAAATAACTTTATCTTAAGACAAAAAATTGAAAACACGGTATTAATTCAACAGTCGGCGCAAGCCGATCCAATAAATCAATTGCATCGAGCAGGCGCAACAAACGCAAGGCATGCAAATGTATAATATTGTGATGTTTGCTTACAACGAAGAGAAAAACTTAAAGTTCTCATTAACAAATGTTTTTAAAAACATCGACAACAATATTCAAAAAGTTTACCTCCTCGCAAATGGTTGCACTGATAATACCGTGAAGGTAGCCAACGATATAAAAAAGCAGCTAAATTTTACGAACTTAGAAATTGTTGAAATTACTCTAGGCGATAAATGTAACGCTTGGAACCACTATGTTCATGCAATTAGAGCAAATGCCAACTGTCATTTCTTCATTGATGCCGATGTTTCATTTTCTGACCAGTGCTTCCCGATTTTATACAATGAACTCTGCAACACAAAACCGACACCTAATATTGTTGCAGGCTATCCATTAAGTGGCAGAAACTTATCGTTTTACAAAATGCTTGTTGAAGAAAGAGCATGCTTTTTTGGTAACTTATATGGTGCAAGTAAACAATACATTGAAATGGTCAGAGCTAAGGAGTTTAAGCTCCCTATAGGCCTCAATTGGATTGATTCATTTTTAACCAAAGCTGCCAACACTGATATTGAGTTCTTGCCAGACAATTTGCCAAGCAGAGTAATATTTAAAAAAGGAGTAGGATTCAAATTCGAAAGCCTATCTCCATTTAAAATAGATGATTTAAAGCTTTATAAAAATCGTATTGCTCGTTATGAGCTTGGCAAAATCCAAGAGATATATCTTGATTCTATAAACGTCAGCGATTGGCCAAAAAGTATGGTCGAAATCAACCGCGACATAATGAAGCATTTTGATGAAAAAACGATGCACCTTGGAATCGTTAAAAAGTTATTAGTCAAACAGCGCCTTAACAAGCTTATTGCAAAAGAACAATACACCAAAAATGAGCAGTAACTTAAAAAAAGGAGTGTTCAGTAGCGTTTTACTCGTCGGCGAGTCTATCCTTAAAAAGATGGTAGGCTTGGTCAGCACACTTATCTTGGCAAGAGTTCTACTTCCCGAAGACTTCGGCATTATCGCGATAGCAACATTGGTAATCGGATTTATTGACATTATTTCAAATACCGGTTCACAGCAGTACCTTTTGAAAGTTGATCATTTGGATGAAGATAAAACCAACACCTCTTTCACAATAAATCTGATTCTAAAAGGCTTAATGGCGATTTTAATGGCTGCCTCAGCGACTTTTATTACAGATTTCTACAATGACCCGAGACTGACACCGGTTATTCTTGCATTAACTGGTGTTTTTGTTTTGAATACGCTGAAAAACCCTGGGGTAGCTTTTTTACAGCGTGAGCAAAATTACCTTAAATTAGTGAAAGTAAGCTTAGTAGCTAAATTGATATCGGTAGCGGTGGCAGTATATACGGCAATTACGCTTCAAAATTATTGGGCTTTAGTTTATGGACAAGCTACCAATGCGATATTAATGCTGATTGGTTCGTATTTAGTGCACCCACACCGGCCAAAATTCACCTTAGTTAATGCCAAAGAGCAATGGGCCTTCTCCGGTTGGATAATTCCTCAATCAATATTTGGATATGTGCGGACTCAACTGGATACTTTCATTGTGAGCTCAAGCTTTGGACAATCACAGTTAGGGTCTTACCATACAATGAAGTATATCTCTTTTATTCCAAGCGCCCACTTAATACTGCCGCTAATTCAGCCTTTTCTCGTTGAACTAAGAAAAACAAAAGATGCACCTAACTATTTTGCCAAACAATTCAATGCTTCATTTCTCATT
>CAYQMI010000064.1:0-21789 GCA_964418575.1 uncultured Glaciecola sp. | reverse complement strand
TCAAAGTCGCTGCTGGGTTTTTCAACGTATTCGCCAGTTGATAAATCAACAAATTTTTCTTCAACGCGTTCATTGTAAATATTTGCAATTTCTTCGTTGCTGCTTGCTTCACCAAGCAAGCCCGCTGCGTTCAAAATGTTCGACTTTTTGTCCAAAGCCGCGTTGGTTTGCTGAAGACTTCTCAAGCCAACAGCAGAACCTGCTACAACAATTGAACATACCAAACATACCGCAATAACAACGATAAGTGTTTTGCCTAGAGTTTCTTTCTTAGCCGACACGTGCAACCCTCCGCTTAATATTGCTTTGAGCAACAAAATAATCAAATAACGGTGCCCACAAATTAGCGAATAATATTGCCAGCATAATGCCCTCTGGGAAGGCTGGATTTAGAACTCGAATCAGTACCGTCATCAAGCCGATAAAGAAGCCGTACATCCATTTACCTTGGTTAGTAAAGGCTGCAGAAACTGGGTCAGTAGCCATAAAGAACATACCAAATGCCATACCGCCAATCACTAGATGCCAATAGAAAGGCATTGCCATGATTGAGCTAGGGTCTGAGGCAAATAGATTTAGCAAAGTCGCAAAGAAAGCTACGCCTAAACCTACACCGGCAACAATACGCCAGCTCGCTATTCCCAAATAAATAATGAACGCGCCACCGAGTAAAATCATCAATGAAGATACTTCACCCACCGAACCTGGAATATTACCTAGGAAAGAGTCCATGAATAAGGTCATGTCGCTATAGTCCATTTGACCGTTAGCAGCATTACTTAACCACGTTGCGCCAGAATAACCGTCTGGTAATGAAGCGGCCACCCAAGGTTGGTCACCAGAGATTTGAGCTGGATACGCAAAGTATAAAAACGCACGGCCTGATAGGGCTGGGTTTAAGAAGTTACGGCCTGTACCACCAAATATTTCTTTAGCGATTACCACACCAAAAGTGATACCTAGAGCTACTTGCCACAATGGGATAGTAGCTGGAAGCGTTAACGAGAAGAGCACGGAGGTAACGAAGAAGCCTTCGTTTACTTCATGTTTACGCACTGAGGCGAATAATACTTCCCAGAAACCACCCACAACAAAGGTTGTAGCGTAGATGGGCAGGAAGAAGCATGCACCATATAGCATCATACTAAACCAGCCGGAATCCGCGGTTAATGTACCACCAATAGCGGTAAACAAGCCTGCTTGCCAACCGTCGTATAATGCGCCGCCGGCTTCAATCGCATACGATGCCTGCAAACCAACGTTGTACATGCCGTAAAACATTGCAGGGAAGGTAGCCATCCACACCATAATCATGATGCGTTTTAAATCAATGCTGTCTTTTACATGCGTGCTGGCTTTGTTCACTTTGCCCGGCGTATAAAAGATAGTCGCTGCCGCTTCGTAAAGCGCGTAGAATTTTTCATATCGACCGCCTGCTTCAAAATCAGGCTCGATTTTCTCTAAATATGTTTTTAAACCCATGACTTAACCCTCTGCTTCAATTTTGGTTAAACAGTCACGCAAAATAGGACCGTAGTCATATTTGCCCGGACACACATACGTACATAATGCTAAATCTTCTTCGTCTAGCTCAAGTGCGCCCATGTTCTGTGCACTGTCGGTGTCACCCGAAATAATATCGCGAAGTAATAATGTAGGAATAACATCAAGTGGCATGATGCGTTCGTAATTCCCAATTGGAACCATAGAACGGTCAGACCCATTCGTTGTTGACGTCATATCGAATTTCTTCTTACCGGCTAAATGGCCTAGGTAAGCACGTGTTACTGAGTGTTGATTCGAACCTGGCATAATCCAACCAAAAAGCTTCTTCTCTTTGTCTTCTTTGATCAAGGATATTTGATTGTGATAACGCCCTAAGTAAGCGTGAGGACCTGAGGCATTTGTACCATTAAGTACAGAGCCAGAAATAACGCGTACAGGCTCATTATCTAGCTGCCCTTCAAGTAAATCGTTTACACAAGCGCCAGTTTGAGTGCGGATAACCTTTGGAGACTTTGCCATCGGACCGGCAATCGAAATAACCTTGCTCACATCTAAAGTACCGCTTTGCAAAGTTGCGCCAATCGCAATCACGTCTTGATAGTTTATGTACCAGACCTTTTTCTTTTGACCGACTGGGTCAAGGTAATGAATATGCGTGCCCGCTAATCCAGCAGGATGCGGTCCAGAGAATTCATTAACCTCTACTCGGTCACCGTTAGCTGGAATATCCGCGCCAGGAGCCTTATTCACAAACACTTTACCTTCGGTAAGTTTTTCGAGAGCTTTCAGACCAAAAGCAAAATCTGTTTGTCTTTCAGCAACCACAATTTGTGGATCAACTGCAAGCGGATTGGTATCGATTGCGGTTACAAAAATAGAATGTGGAGTGCTCTCTATCTTAGGCACTTTGCTGTAAGGCCTAGTGCGAATGCTTGTCCAAAGCGCTGAATCAACCAAAACATCCACTAGTGCTTGGCGCTCTGCAGACGCCAGGCTGGCTTCATCAAAAGATGCAAAGCTAACTTCTTCTTCACCTTTCACACCGATAACAACTGATTGCAGCACTCGCTTTGCACCACGATTTACTTCAACCACTTCTCCGGCCGCTGGGGCTACAAATTTTACTCCAGGATTTTTTTTGTCCTCGAATAACATCTGGCCTTTTTTAACGACATCACCCACCTGTACATGCATGGTTGGTCGCATGCCGATATATTCCTCACCAAGAACAGCAACCTTAGAAGCTAGCACCGTATCTTTGATGCTTTGCTCAGGCTGTCCCGAGATAGGAAGGTCTAAACCTTTTTTTATCTTTATCATATGCAATTGACTACTCTTAATTTAAAAACCAATTTAAACGTGCCTCTTAACATCAATTTTTGCGTTTTTGAGCAAAAATAAAGCAAGTTTGAATTGACTCCTAGCTAGTTATTACCTAGAAAACAACACATAGAGAGCGAGCCGTTGCAATTTTAAAATTGGACGGAAAGCTCCCTAAATCTTTATTATTATTATGTTTTTTGCAAGCAGCACGTGTATTTACAGGCCTGTTCGGCCTAGTTCAACACACGTAACTTTGAATGGCGCAGATTTTAGCATTAACCACCCTCAAAAGGCTATCGTAATTATACTAAAAGCTTATTTAGAACAAATGCTTCGTTAAGAATTTCTTCCACTATTTTTGCTCCGTATTTCGGAACTTTGGTCAGCAAAGCTATTCTCAGCGAGCATTTTTTAATGATTAGATCCATTTTGCCATAGGGTCAACATCGGCCTCATAATCTACTCCTTGAATATCAAATCCAAATAGATTCAAAAAATCTCGATGATATCCAGCATAGTCAGAAAGCTCATGGAAGTTCTCCTGCGTTACCTGATCCCATAGTTCTTTAATTTTAGCCTGTGTCGCTTCGTTAGTTTCTACACCATCCATGCGATAGCGATTCATTTCATCAACGGGTGCGTCATCGGCAAACAATCTTTGGTCAAACAACCCTGCGATTTGCTCGATGCAGCCCTGATGACTCCCCTCTTCTTTCATGACTTTATAAATCAAAGAGATATACAGAGGCATTACCGGAATAGCTGAGCTAGCTTGGGTTACTAGGGCTTTTAATGATGATACGTTGGCCTCTACATTCAGAGCAGCTAGTTGCTCAATAATCGCTTTAGCGGCGCGGTCTAGGTCTTCTTTGGCAAGCCCGATGGTTGCTTGTCCGTATATAGGCCATGTGAGTTCTTTGCCAATGTACGTGTAGGCTGTTGTTTTGCACCCTTGTGCCAACACGCCAGCCTGGGCTAGCTGCACTAACCAACGCTCCCAATCTTCACCGCCCATAACTTTTACTGTTTGGTCGATTTCATCTTGATTGGCTGGCTCAAGAGTAACCTCATGCACTAAATCTTTATCGGTATCGTAAGTCTTTGTTGTATAGGTGTTACCCACCGGCTTCAAAGTTGATTTATAGACTTCACCAGTATCAGGGTCAGTTCTACGCGGCGATGCCAAACTATAAATAACGAGATCAACTTTGCCCATGCCTTCTTTGATTTTAGCAATAGTGGTTTGTTTGATTTCATCAGAGAACGCATCGCCATTTATGCTTTGGGCATACAAACCGGCTTCCTGCGCCTTTTCATGAAATGCAGCTGTGTTGTAAAAACCAGCCGTACCTGTTTTGCGTTCGCTTGGTTCTTTTTCAAAACACACGCCCAAAGTATTTGCACCATATGCAAAAGCCGCTGTAATTCGAGAAGCTAGGCCGTAACCGGTCGAACACCCAATCACCAATACGTTTTTAGGACCATTGTTGTCAAAGCTTTGTGACTTTATGTATTGAATTTGATTTTCAACGCTTTGAGCACACCCTACAGGGTGAGCGTTGGTACAAATAAATCCTCTAACTTTTGGCTTAATGATCATCGTTGCTCCTTGGGCAAAAGTGCTTTGCTTTTGCGTTCATTAAAATCGATAAAATAAAATTTGCATACACGCCACGTATTGCAATGATGTGGCTCGATGGCGCGCATTCTATATTGATGGACTGCGCAAACAAATCAGTCCAGATAAAATATTTACGCCTTAGCCTCAGCGGTTTTGGTAGTACGCCTGCTCAGTAAGTTTGTGATATTGCTTCACCTTTTGATAAAAAGCATCGTAGGAGGCATATATTTTATCAAAACTCTCGTCGTCCGCTCTTTCTTGCGCAATTACATCGCTGCTTGCCTGTTTAAGTGCTGACAGTACGTCTTGAGGTAGGGGTCTCACATCAATATTGTGAGTATTGATGAGATCTAACAAGGCGCTTGGATTTTTAGCCGTATATTCATCTAGCATGTCTTGATTAACTGCACGAGTGGCTACTTCAACAATTTTTTGTAAATCCGCCGGAAGAGAGTTATACGCTTCTTCATTCACGATAAACTCCAATGTAGTGCCAGGCTCATGCCAGCCACTGTGATAGTAATAAGGTGCAGCTTTGTGTAAACCAAATGATAAATCGTTATACGGGCCCACCCATTCAGTGGCATCAATTGCGCCAGTTTGCAGAGAGGTAAAAATTTCCCCTCCGGTAAGCGTTACGGGTAAACCACCCACCTTTTTAAATACTTCGCCACCTAAACCGGGAATGCGCATTTTAAGGCCTTGTAAGTCTTCTATTGAATTGATTTCTTTTTTAAACCAACCGGCCATTTGAACGCCTGAACTACCGCCCGAAAATGGGATGACGCCAAAGGGCGCATATAATTCCCGCCATAGCTCCATGCCGCCGCCATATTGTAACCATGCGTCCATTTCTGTAGCGTTCATACCAAAAGGAATGGCTGAAAATATTGGAGCTGCTGGTATTTTTCCTTTCCAGTAATAGGCGCCTGAGTGCCCCATTTCAGCACTGCCACCCGAGACAGCATTAAACACTTCAAAACCCGGAACCAGCTCACCTGCGCCATACACGGTAACCTGCAAACGTCCACCCGACATTTCGTTTACATAAGTCGCAAATGTCTCGGGACCGCGCCCGAGTCCTGGGAAATTCTTTGGCCATGAGGTTACCAACTTCCATTTATATGTTTTTGCCGGCGCTTGAGCCGAGCCCTCTTGTTGAGACTGTTCAGAACCACAGCCCTGCAAAAGAAGTAAAGCACCTAGTAATGCAACCACCCATAACTTTTTCATAAGTCTTCCTAATGATGTTTTTAATTGTAAATACTGTCTGGCAACCAAGTAACGATGTCAGGCCATATAGCCATCGCGATTAATACGCCTATTTGAATGAGAATAAAGGGGATAACGCCTTTGTAAATTTGTTCAGTCTTAACTAAGTCGCTGGCCACGCCCCGCAAATAAAATAGCGCAAAACCGAAGGGCGGTGTTAAAAATGAGGTTTGCAGATTGACCGCAATCATAATGCCTAGCCAGATAGGGTCTACGCCCATGATGATAAGTATGGGCGCCACAATAGGCACAACCACAAAGGTGATTTCAATAAAATCCAGTATAAAGCCCAACAAAAACATGACCACCATTACCAGCAGCATTGCGGTAAATACGCCACCAGGCAAGGATGTGAAAAACTCTTTCAGCAGCAACTCACCGCCAAAACCTCGAAACACTAGTGAGAATATCGAGGCTCCAATTAGTATCAAAAATACCATGCATGTGACTTTAGTTGTTTCTTGCACGATGTAACTGATGTTCTCACGATTAAACTGGCGCTTAATAGCCGCCAGTATTAAAGCGCCTACGGCACCGACCCCAGCAGCTTCAGTCGGTGTGGCAAAGCCAAATAATATTGAGCCTAATACTGCGATAATCAACAGCAAGGGTGGAAGTAGGGCAAGTAGTAAAGACTGAAGCGAAGCATGTTCACTTTGCTGGCCTTGCTCTGGAACTTGTGATGGCGAGAATTTACTCACTCCCCACAAGTAAAGTAAATAACAAGCAACTAATAAAAGACCGGGAACTATCGCCCCTACAAACAAATCACCCACAGAAACACTATCCGGTGAAAATATGCCCATATCCAGCTGCGCTTTTTGGTAAGCGCTCGATAAAACATCCCCTAACAGCACCAAAGCGATTGAGGGCGGAATAATTTGCCCTAAAGTACCTGTTGCGCAAATCGTGCCTGTTGCTAAAGCTGGTGAATAACCGCGCTTGAGCATAGTAGGCAACGACAGTAAGCCCATGGTCACCACAGTCGCACCGACAATACCAGTACTTGCTGCGAGTAGCATCCCCACTAAAATTACCGACACCCCAAGCCCACTTCTAAAACGACCTAAAATAGACGACATGGCCACTAAGAGGTCTTCAGCAATTTTAGAACGCTCCAGTACTACTCCCATAAACACAAAAAGTGGAACGGCTATTAGAGTCGTGTTGCTGATAATGCCAAATAGTCGGGAGGGTGCAGTAAGTAGATAGTTTGCATCGAATACACCAAAGGATGCCCCGATTCCTGCAAATATTAGTGAAACGCCGGCTAAAGTGAGTGCAACCGGGTAACCGAGGAGCAAAGTAGCGCAAACTACCGCAAATAAAACCAGCGCTAGCCATTCCATTATTTTGGCTCCCGCTGAGTGAGCTTTAACACTTGGTTTATAATGTCTGCAATCGCTTGCAACACCATCGATATGGCAAACACTAATAAAAAAGACTTAAGAATATAAACAAAAGGCAGTCCCCCGGGCTCACGACTGCCTTCAAACAGTCGCCAAGACTCGGCAACGTAATTAAAACATATGATGCCAATATAAAGACTCACGGGTAGCATAAATATCAGGCTGCCAAACAAATTCACTTTAGCCTGCTGCTTAACGCTAAAATTGCGATAGAACACATCCACTCGCACATGCCCATTATGTTGAAAGGTAAAAGCGCTGCCAAGTAAAAACACGGCCGCGTGCAAATACATCACTGACTCTTGCATCGCAATCCAGCCAAGATTAAAGCCATAGCGAAGCACAACAACCGCAAACATGATAATAGCCATAGCAAAAGTAGCATAGCTGACAAACTTGCCCAAGGCGGCATTAATAGTATTTATAAGACTGGCGATTTGCTGGAGCATTGCTGGCATATGTTATTGTTATAGTTTTGTTATTGTGACACAAAACCTTGTTAACTCAAATCATGCAGTAATAGGCTTGCTTCAAATTACAGACATAAAAAAGCCGCAATAAATGATATTGCGGCTCTTGTAACTTATAATCTTTGCTACAGTTTTGCTTAAGAAAGGATTTCTAAAAGCTCTACATCAAATATTAAGGTTGCAAATGGGCCGATTGCACCACCAGCACCTTGTTCACCATATGCAAGATCATGCGGTACATATAAGCGCCACTTGTCGCCAACATTCATCATTTGCAATGCTTCAGTCCAACCTTTGATCACGCCACCTACCGGAAACTCTGCAGGCTGACCACGCTCATAGCTGCTGTCAAAAACACTGCCGTCTAAAAGCGTGCCGTGATAGTGCGTGCGCACTGTTGATGCAGCTGTGGGTGATTCTGTTGAATCGCCCTTGTTAATAACTTCGTACTGTAAACCAGATTCAGTCGTGCTTACTTCGTCACGCTTCGCATTTTCAGCTAAAAAGGCTGTACCCTCTTCAACCACTGCGGCAAATTTTTCTTGTTTTGCAGCTTGCAAACGTTGATGAATTTCGTTGAATGCGACGCGCAGCTCATCATTGCTAACCGCCGAGTCAGCGCGATTAAATCCATCTTTTATGCCTTGAGCAACAGTGTCTAAAGACAAACCTTCGAAAGGATTTGACGCCAATTGCTCACCCATTTGATAGCCAATGCCGTAACTTGCCTGCTGTTCTACACCTGTGATTTTATCTGCCACAATTTCTCCACTCACATTAAATTAAAGGCGCGCATGCTATCATAAAGGCGGGCTTAATAATACCGAAGCACTGTATTTGTGTGGCTTTGCTTAGCATGAACTGGAAAACACCGAGGGTATGAAAGTCAGGTCGTAAGTTTTCAATAAATAAACATAATACAATATTCGATTTGAGCCATAGACTTAGTACATCCATATGCGTATGTTTATATACTAACAAAGCATTATGGAGAGTATTGCCTTTATGAAAGAAGTGATTGATAGCAAAGATGCCCTAGCCTCACAGCTAAAAGAAACCATTAAATATTTAGGGGCAACGCTTGGCGAAACCATCGAAGCAGAGTTAGGTAGCGAGTGGCTAGACCGCATTGAGCAAGTTCGTCACGACGGCAGACACTCCTCAAGAGGAGATGACAAGAGCACGCAGCGCCTAGCACAAACGATTTCAAGCTTAGACAACCAATCTTTGTTGACTATAGGTCGTGCCTTTGCACAGTTTTTAAACTTGGCGAATATTGCCGAACAAGAGTTCAATAGCAAAGCGCAGCAAGATCAGTCCTTGTCTCATTATTTTACCGACTTACTTGACAATCATGGCGATAAAGCCGACAAACAAGCTATCTTAAATGCCATCGAAGACCTGCATATTGATATGGTGCTTACAGCACACCCTACTGAAGTCACAAGACGCACCCTTATTCATAAGCACCGCGCATTAGCATCTCAGCTGCAAGTATTACACAACCCCAATTTAAGCGAAGTTGAACAGCGAAAAATTAAAGGCCGAATTGGCGATTTAATCGCTCAAGCTTGGCACACTGAAGAAATACGATCCGTGCGCCCTACTCCGGTAGATGAAGCTCGATGGGGTTACTCGGTAATTGAGAGTTCCTTGTGGGAAGCCGTTCCTGACTTCTTACGCGATATGGATGACTTACTGTCTACCAAATTTGATACCAAATTACCCCTTGACGCCAAACCGGTGCAATTCAGCTCTTGGATGGGTGGCGACAGGGATGGTAATCCTTTTGTTACCTCCAGCGTTACCGAAGAAGTCCTTTTAAGAGCGCGTAGACGAGCGGCAAAATTATTTCTTGAGGACCTCAACAACTTATATATCGAACTTTCGATGAACGATTGTAATGACGAATTAAGAGAAGAAGTCGGGGATGTTAAAGAGCCCTACCGAGTAATACTAAAACCCTTAGTGCAACAACTTGAAAAAACCCGTGAGGGTAGAGTGTCGCCCAAGGAATGGTTGCAAACGAACGAAGAATTACTAAGACCATTGCAATTATGCTACCAGTCATTAGTCGACCGCGGTATGCAGGTCATTGCACAGGGCGCGTTACTAGACACTATTCGCAGAGCCCATGCCTTTGGTATACATCTGCTTAAACTGGATATTCGCCAAGACGCCCAGCGCCACGCAGATGTTTTCAGCGAACTCACTCGATACTTGGGTCTTGGCGACTACAATCAGTGGTCGGAAGAAGACAAACAAGCATTTTTACTACGTGAACTTGGTTCAAGACGCCCTCTAATACCAAAAAACTGGGCACCGACCGACGACGTACAAGAGGTGCTTGCAACTTGCAGAGTCATTGCTGAGCACGGACGCGAAGGTTTTGGAATTTACATCATATCTATGGCCAGCGAACCATCAGACGTGCTCGCAGTTCAACTTTTATTAAAAGAAAGCGGAGTAGACTGGCCAATGCCGGTTGCACCACTGTTTGAGACCCTTGACGATTTAAACAACTCACCCGATGTGATGAATGCGTTGCTTAGCATTGATTGGTATCGTGGTTATATAAATGGTCGTCAGTATGTCATGATTGGCTATTCTGATTCGGCCAAAGACGCGGGCTCACTTGCTGCAGGCTGGGCGCAATACAGTTCACAAGAAGCCTTGGTTAAGCTTGCAGAGGAGCAAAACATCAAGCTGACCTTATTCCATGGTCGCGGCGGCACAATTGGTCGTGGTGGCCTGCCAGCTAAAGCCGCAATTCACTCGCAGCCTCCAGGTTCACTAAGCGGTGGATTTAGGGTAACCGAGCAAGGTGAAACGATTCGCTATAAATTTGGTATGCCGCAATTGGCAAAACGCAGTTTATCGCTATACGCTTCAGCAGTGGTAGAAGCAATTACCTCTCCTCCCCCAGCGCCTAAGCAAAAATGGCGTGACTTGATTACTCAAATGGCTGAGATTGGTTGCGAAAACTATCGCAAAACAGTGCGCTATGATGAAGAATTCGTGCCTTACTTTAGAGTTGCAACCCCCGAACAAGAGCTAGGCAAGCTACCGCTAGGTAGCCGCCCCGCAAAACGTAAGCCCAGTGGCGGAATTGAAAGTCTACGCGCTATTCCTTGGATATTTGCATGGGCACAAACGCGATTGGTATTGCCCTCGTGGTTAGGCGTTATGCGTGCGGTGGAATCGGTCAACATTCAGCAAAATCATCAAGATGTACAAGAAATGATTGAGCAGTGGCCATTCTTTGCTTCTCGTTTATCTATGCTCGACATGGTATTTAAAAAAGCAGACCCGTCGATTAGCAAAGCCTACGATGCCCGCTTAGTTCCCGATAATTTAGCGCATTTTGGCGAAGCCTTGCGTGAAGAACTCACGCAAAGTATGCAGTCGCTTCTTAAAATTACCGGGCACGAGCATATGATGGAAGACGATCCACTCGGGCGCGATTCGATGAATATACGTGCTGGCTATTTACAGCCACTTCATTATTTGCAAATTGAGCTTTTAGATCGCACGCGTAAAGCAGAAGCTGAACAGTCTGAACATGAGGATATGGAAACCTTAGAGCGAGCAATGATGGTGGCAATCACCGGGATTGCAGTTGGTATTCGCAACACCGGCTAAATGCCAACTCTGACTATATTGAGCTTATAATGAAAAAAATGGTCAGCATTGGCCTTGTTAACCCAAAATCGGCTACTAACGTGGCCGTAATTTTGCGCGCAGCCGGCTGTTATGGCGTTTCATCTGTATTTTATACAGGCGAGCGTTTTGCCCGTGCTAAGCAGTATAATCAAGATACCAAGGGCATGCGTCACAAAATCCCTACCGTTAAAGTAGACAGCTTATTGGCGGCGATGCCTGTTGGCGCAACCTCTGTTGCGGTTGAACTTGCAGAAAATGCGACACCACTTCCAGAGTTTAGTCATCCAGAAAATGCGTACTACATTTTTGGGCCAGAAGACGCGTCAATCCCCAGGGAAATTGTTGATGCGTGCGCACATACTGTTTATATCCCAACATTTACCAGTATGAACTTAGCAGCAACCGCTAACGTGCTGCTTTACGACCGATTAGCAAAAAGTGACTATCCTCATTCTAAGGACTTCATTCGAGCAAGTCGCGATAACAACAACAACCTATAATTTGAGCAAAAAAAAGCGCCTCTGTTGAGGCGCTTTATATTCAATATATCGACTTAGCCATTTACAAAATCAACGCCAAGTTTAATATCGTTGCGAAGACCTTCTAACATATCGTTCTTAGCTTTCTCTTCAAATGCGCTTAACTTACCGTATGACAGTATTTCTTCAACGCCATTTTTACCTAAGCGTACTGGATGAGCGAAAAATGCTGCATCATCAGAATCATCGGTTTGCACAAATGTGTAGTCAACTACGTCTTCACCCTGCAATGCTTTTACAAGCGACAAACAGAAACGAGCACCAGCTTGACCCATTGAAAGGGTCGCAGAGCCGCCACCGGCTTTTGCTTCAACTACTTCAGTACCTGCATTTTGAATACGCGTAGTTAAGCTAGCCACTTCTTCGTCTGTAAAGCTTACGCCTTCAACCTGTGACAATAGCGGTAAAATAGTAGTACCAGAGTGACCACCAATAACCGGTACGTGCATACCCGAAGTACTCTTACCTTTTAATTCAGCTACGAAAGTTTCTGAACGGATAACATCGAGTGTAGTAACACCAAAGAGCTTGTTCTTATCGTACACACCTTTTGCTTTTAAAGCTTCTGCAGCAATAGGAACCGTCGTGTTTACAGGGTTAGTAATGATACCAATACAAGCTTTTGGACAGTTGTCTGCACATGCTTCAATTAAGTTTTTAACAATGCCAGCATTGATATTGAACAAATCTGAACGGTCCATGCCGGGCTTTCTTGGCACACCAGCTGGTATTATTACAATGTCACAGCCGCTTAAAGATGCAGCTAAATCATCTTTACCATAACCTTTTACGTCTACATCAGTAGGGATGTGGCTCAAGTCTTTTGCAACGCCTGGTACAACAGGTGCAACATCGTATAAAGACAATTCAGAACCTGCTGGTAGCTGAGTTTTTAATAGTAGTGACAACGCTTGACCAATGCCACCGGCAGCTCCGAGTACGGCTACTTTCATGTTCAATCTCCAAGTTGAGGGTATTAAAAGTGTGGGTGAGGATAATCTATATAGGGTGTTATCTCAATTACACAATAGTCTCATAGCAATAAATTTCCTTGCCATTGTTTGCGTATTCACATAAGAATGCCGAGATAAATTGATTAAGCCCATTACGTATAGCACAATAGGCTTTCCTTTTGTTCACACGCTTGCGCCTAATGACAATAAATAAACAAGACGCTCTAGTTAAAGCATTTAGAGAAATACTCACAACCGAAAGCTATGGCTCCCAAGGCGAAATAGTTACTGCGCTTAAAGGCTTAGGCTTTGATAGTATCAGCCAATCAAAAGTCTCGCGCATGCTCAGTAAGTTTGGCGCTGTAAGAGCACGAGACGCGCGTGGCGACATGGTTTACTGCTTGCCTCCCGAATTAGGCATGCCCACGGCTAAAAGCCCATTAAAGCAGCTTGTACTCGATATTGTGCACAATAACGTGATGGTAATTATTCGCACCAGCCCTGGGGCCGCTCAATTAATAGCACGCTTGCTCGATTCACTGAGTCACACCGATGGCGTTCTAGGTACTATTGCCGGTGACGACACTATCTTTATTGCCCCTGCAGATATTACTAAAATAGAAGAGCTGCGCCAGCGCGTTCAAGACCTATTCGACAGCGTGTAATATCCCTTACGCGCTTATTTAAGAGACAAACTTAGCTCGTAAAGCTGCTTTTTGTTTACCCCATAATGTTTCGCAACAATCGCGGCTGCCTGTTTAGGAGGCATCAGGGGCATCAATTCTTGAAGTAAAGTGACAGCTTCAGAAGGTAATTCATCGTCGAGCAAGGGTTTGCAATAAAGCATCAGCACAAATTCACCCTTTTCGTGCGCAGCGTCTTCCTGTAAATAGGCCAAAAGCGCATTAACATCACCTGACACATAGCGTTCAAAACTTTTTGTGAGCTCTTTAGCCAACACGTATTGAGTATGTGGCGCAAGGGCTTGTTTGCAAAGCTCTAGCGTATCAACAATGCGCCGCGGAGCTTCGTAAAAGACACTGGTGTGCCCCGAGTTTGCAGCTCGCAATAAGTGTTCGGTTTTAGCCTGTTGTTTTACGGGTAAAAAACCAAAAAAAGTGAATACATCAGTAGGTAAACCAGATGCACTCAGCGCGGTGGTTAAGGCACACGGGCCTGGCAAGGCGATTACACTGAGTCCCTGCTCTCTGCATGTGTTGACTAAGGTATAACCGGGATCGCTGATAAGCGGTGTGCCGGCATCCGATATTAATGCGATAGACTCACCCTTTTTTAATTTTTCAACCAGTAGATTTGTGCGCTGATGTTCGTTGTGAGCATGCATGCTGATGGTGCGAGTCGCAATTTGATAATGCCCGAGCAATCTAGAGGAATGACGAGTATCCTCTGCGGCAATGAGGTCAACCTCGGCTAAAATGTCCAAAGCCCGCGAACTTATATCTGATAAGTTACCTATAGGAGTTGGTACAATGTACAAGCTGCCAAATTGCGACATATTATTCACTTCCTAAGCATAAAGCTGATATTCTACATGACCTTTGGTATAGAATCTGTGTTAGTGGCTAGAAATTTTTATATCGCTCGCTAGACTAGGCATTGTCCAAACAAATATATCGACCAGTTGATAGCAGATAAGGAATCTTGTGAGAATATTTCAACTATTAGGGCTGTTTGCCTCATGTACACTCATCTTAGGGTGCGCAAGTAATGGGAACAAGCCACAACCCATCGTAAACAAGCCGATAGAAGTTGAGTCAAGCGAGACATCCACCCCGGTTGCTTCTGCCATAACACCTCTTATTGTTGAATATCAAGACACAGGGAACTTTAATAGCCTGCTAGATAGCCTCATTGTCCTCGCTAACTCCCATCAAAACCAAGGCGACTGCGTATCCGCTGATTTAGTCGTAAAGCACACTCTGAAAATGATACCTGCAAGTACAGGCACAGCATTTGGGGATAACCCAAGCATCCATTCAGGGCAAGCGAATATTATTCGCTCAGAATGCGCAATCAAACGCACAGAATCGACTGCATCATCGCCGCAAATTCTTAACTGGATAGACTCAGCAGAATCTACGCAGAACCTTAATGATAAATGGCAAAGTCGCCTCAAGGTACTTATCGCTTATAAGCAAGGGCTTAATCAAGAATACGAAAACGCGCTAAATACTATGATGCCTGAAGTAGACGCTGACGGCCCATTAGCACAGGCTTACGATCAATTTATATTCTATTGGTTGGCAAATGTTTCGCCTGAAAGCAGAATGACAGTTATCACCGCATATCCGAGATTGTTTAAGTATCAGCGTTTGTTGAACGTGCTAGAAAATACGCAGATAAACGACCTCGAAAGACAAGAGCAACTTAAGCGCTTGATTGCGAACTCGTCTACAAACAATCAGTTTAGAGAGCTTCCCCCTCAAGTATCTCGTTATCTATCATTAAGCATTAGCGAGCAACAAAGCATTGCAGTGTTATTGCCATTAAGCGGCCGCTTAGCTGGTCAGGGTGATGCGATTAAACAAGGAATACTCGCTGCGTATTATGAGCAGATATCTAAAAGCACAAGTAGCGTTGGCCTCAACTTTATTGATACTGGCTCAGAAAGCGAATTACTCGATACCGTCAATATTGAAAGCCTAGCGCCATACTCAATTATTGTTGGTCCACTATTGAAGTCACACATTGAAGCGGTCAGAGGTATTGCTCCTTCGCAAAGCTTAAAACTGTATTTAAACCAAGTCGAAAATGACAGCTTAAATCTAAGTGAGGAAAGTTTAGGTCCAGAATTGAGCGAACACTATTTTGCACTATCGCCTGAGCAAGAAGCGCAGCAATTGGCCGAGCAAATGCTTAAACAGAATATTGCTCATCCAGTATTGATTTATGACAATTCAAATGTCACTGAGCGTATGGCACAAGCCTTTTTGGAGACATGGAAACAGGCGCGGGATAGTGACGATTTTATAGCGCCTAGTGAAGTAAAATATGCAGACAACAAATCCATGCGCATTGGCATTACCTCTGCACTTGACGTATTGCAGAGCCAACAAAGAATTAATCAGCTTTCCAATCTCGTAAACGAAGAGGTTTACAGCGTGACCCGCAATAGAAGAGATGTAGACGCTTTTGTAGTGTTTGCGCGACCTGATCAAGTTGAGCTCATTAATCCTATTATTGAAAGTAGTATGAGCTTGTTTACCGGGCAACAAATACCAGTGTTTGCAACATCATACAGCTACAACCATAAGCAAAACAAAAATACCCTGCGAGATTTACGCAACTTAGTTTTCATGGATATGCCCTTTGTACTTCCACAAGGCAGAAATACTGAGTTAGCGTCTGAAGTAGATACTTTGTTCAATCAGCCCTCTAGTACCTATCTTAGGCTGTTTGCCTTTGGCTACGATGCGCTCGCCACCACACAGCAAATCATTAAGCTCAGCGTGTTTGATCAATTGAGCACTCAAGGATTAACTGGAGAGCTTTCTGTTGGTGAGCAAAACGAGATGCGACGCCAGCTTAGTATTTTGAACATTAACGCAGCCAACTAGATGGCAATAGCACAATGGCAGGCAAGTGCTACTGGAGCGCTTGCTGAAGATAATGCGAAAACATTTTTAATCGCTCAAGGCCTGCATTTTGTTGCGCAAAACTATCGAGTAAAGATGGGCGAAATAGATCTTATTTTCAAAGACATGCAACAATGGGTCTTTGTTGAGGTCAAATACCGGCAAAGTAAAACTCATGGCCACGCAGCAGAGATGTTTACCCCTGCGAAAAAGCGCAAACTCACCCGTGCAATCATGTGCTATTTGCAAACACTTGATTTAAACTGTCACCACACTGATATGAGAATCGATTTAGTGGCAATAGACGGAACAGATATTAACTGGATTAAGAACGTTTGAGTCATCTAACTTTTATCACCACCGCGTCTAGTCGCTTAAGGAGCCAAACCGCGCATGCTTGAAAACATTAAAAAAAGCTTTACTCAGAGTATTCAAACTAAAATTGCGGCCTCAGAAGAGCTACCTGAATACATAGATAAAGCATCAACTATGATGATACAAGCACTCATCGGTGGGCACAAAATCTTAAGTTGTGGTAACGGTGGCTCCGCAGCAGATGCCCAGCAATTTTCATCTGCCTTACTCAATCGATATGAGAGAGACAGGCCCGCGCTTCCAGCTATTTCACTGGCGACTGATAACTCAACCCTTACCTCAATTGCTAACGACTTTTCATACAAAGAAGTGTTTTCTAAGCAGGTCCAAGCGCTCGGGCAACCAGGTGACATATTGTTGGCAATATCCACAAGCGGAAATTCAGCAAATGTCATTAACGCCATGCAAGCCGCGCTGACTCGCGACATGACAATTGTTGCGCTTACCGGCAAGGACGGTGGTGAGATGGCTGGCTTGATAGGCGAAAACGACGTTGAAATACGCGTGCCATCATCTATTTCATCTCGCATACGAGAAGTACATTTACTGGTGATTCACAACTTATGTGAATGCATCGACAATACCCTTTTTCCAATTAACTATTCAGAGGACTAACAGCGATGCTCAGAGTATTAGTATTGCTTCTTGCCTGTTTACAGCTTAGCGGCTGCGTATCGGTCGTTGCCGTCGGCGCAGCAGGTACTGCCGCAGTATCCGCTAGCGACAGGCGTTCAACAGGGACACAGATAGACGATAAAACTACTGAGGCCAGGGTGAATGCAGCAATTAACGATATTGCTAACATTGATGAGAACTCTGCAATAAGCGTCAATGTTTACAATGGACAAGTACTATTAACCGGCCAAGCTAATCAGCAAAGCCTGATTGATAGCGCGTCTCGTGCAGCATCAACTGTCGCGCAAGTTAACAAAGTTCACAATCAAATCAGACTTGGAGAACCAATCCCTGCTACGGCTACGATGAATGACATTTGGCTTGCGACAAAAATAAGAACGCTGATGACAGCCGACGAAAGCGTTCCTTTACTAAAGCTTGATTTGATAGTGGAAGATAGCGAAGTATTTATAATGGGTCGCTTAACTAAACGTGAAGCCACTGCCGCAGTGAATGTTGCTCGAAACGTACAAGGGGTGGTAAAAGTAGTAAGAGTTATGGAGTTAGTAGATTAAAACGCGCCTTAAAATAAGCGTTTATTTGACTACCCGTAAGCTGGCTTTTTTGGCGCTTGGTTTGCTGTCTTTCTCGGATTGACCTTTGACCTTTTCGCTGGCCTCATCTTGCTCTTGCTGCCCCATTGTCTCAATGGAAAAGACGGTTCCTGCACCGTTTTCTTTGGCATAGATAGCCGTTACTGAAGTACACGGAAACCTAACAACCATTGGCATACCACCAAAACGGGCTTGGAAAGAAACCTGCTCCAAATCCATAAAGAAGTTAACGCACGCATTTGGAGAGACGTTCAAAACGATTTGTCCGTCTCTCACAAAATCAACTGGCACTTCAACATCGGTGCTGCTGGTATCGATCACCATATAAGGAGTCATGCCGTTGTCGATGATCCAATCAAAAAAAGCCTTTAATAAATAGGGCTGATTTGTGGTCATACTCTGCATGTTCTACTCTCCTTAATTTGGTGGCGATAATGCTTTTATAGAGGGTTATGAATTTCACGCTCTTGGTCAGTCAACGATGCTTTAAACGAACCACGCTCAAAGATACGCTTCATATAAGCATTGACTTCACGAGAACCTGCTCCGCTCAACGAAATGTTTAATGCAGGCAAACGCCATAGTAAAGGCGCAAGATAACAATCAACTAAACTAAATTCTTCACTCATAAAGAATGGAGTTTCAGCAAACACTGGCGCCAAGCTAAGAATAGCTTCCTTCAGCTCGTTTCGGGCCTCTTCTGCGCCATCTTCATTTCTAAAAATGCGGCCAGCAAGGCTATACCAGTCTTGTTCGATTCGGTGCATCATCAAACGGCTTTGACCACGAGAAACAGGGTATACCGGCATCAAAGGTGGATGCGGAAAACGCTCGTCGAGATATTCCATAATGATATGTGATTTATATAAAACTAAATCACGGTCAACCAAGGTCGGCACGGTACCATAAGGGTTTAATTCGAGTAGTTCCTCATTGAGTTGAGTAGGATCAGTAAAAATAACTTCAACGCCCACTCCCTTTTCAGCAAGCACGATACGAACCTGATGGCTGTATATATCGATGTTATCTGAAAACATGGTCATGATAGAACGTTTGTTGGTGGCCACTGCCATTAAAACCTCCGGATTCTTTGCATCAAAGAATTGAATCTGAAATAAATAAGCTTACGCGTAAAAAGGGGCATTAATATGCCCCTTTAAAAATTGACCCGAGATTATAGAGTATTACTTCAAGCCCCGCCAGTACTCTTTCTTCAGAAGGTAGGCTAGAACGAAGAATATCACGATGAAAACAAGTACTTTTTTACCAATAGCTTCAGACTTGAGTCTGGTTGGCTCACCGGTGTATTCGAGGAAATTAACAAGGTCTCTAATAGTCTCGTCGTATTCGTCAGCTGATAACTTGCCGTTTCCTGGTGTTTCAATATCAAACACTTCAGTTTTCTGCATTGAGCCATCAACCATTTTCTCACGATAAACCTTAGTAGGAGTACCCTGTAGGCCTTCTAACACATGAGGCATACCCACATTTGGGAATACAAGGTTGTTCACACCAAATGTTTTACTCTCATCTACATAAAAGGTACGCAGGTAAGTATAAATCCACTCAGGACCACGCACGCGAGCAACTAAAGTTAAATCGGGTGGTGGAGCACCGAACCACCTTGCAGAGTCATCTGCAGGCATTGGGCTAGTGATATAGTCAGAAACTTTCTCGCCGGTAAACTGCAGATATTGAGTGCCTAAATCTTCAGGAATACCTAAATCTTCGAAGGTACGCTGATAGCGCTGGTATTGCATTTGATGGCAACCGAGGCAATAGTTCATAAATATCTTGGCGCCGTTTTGCAAAGATGCCTTGTCAGTCAAATCGATATTAACATCATCCAGCGGATGATTAGAACCTGCTGCAAATGAGACGCTAGGTATAAATAATAAAACTGCTAACCACTTTCTCATTTGGGGATCCTCTCTGGAACAGGTTTAGTTCTTTCACCTTTCGAATATATAAACAAGAGGATAAAGAAACCGAAGTAAAATACCGTTGCAATCTGTGATGCAACAATTTTCCAATTTTCCTGTGGCGTACCACCTAGATATCCTAAGAAGACAAATACAGCAGCGAATACGAGTAGGTTAACCTTGTGCAAGCCGCTTCTGTATCTCCATGAGCGCACATTACCGCGGTCAAACCAAGGTAAGGCAAACAAGAAGGCAATCGCAGCAAACATGGTTAAAACACCAAGCAGCTTATCAGGAACAGCTTTCAAAATTGCATAGAAAGGCGTGAAATACCACACTGGGAAAATGTGCTCAGGGGTTTTAAGCGGATTCGCAATTTCAAAGTTCGGGTGTTCTAAGAACTTACCGTCCATCTCTGGCGCGAAAAAGAGAATGTAGCAAAATGCGAACAAGAATACCGCAAAGGCAACTAAGTCTTTTAACACAATATGCGGGAAGAAAGGTACTACGTCGTCTGCGATATCGTATTTATTGGTGTAATACTCATGTATTTCAAACTTCGTTTTTTCGCTTTCAGGTAAGCTGCCTTTTTTATGCTTAATATTAACGCCATCTGGGTTGTTAGAGCCCACTTCGTGAAGCGCAACGATGTGCAAAAACACCAAGATAACAATAACTAGGGGCAACGCAATTACATGTAGCGCGAAGAACCTGTTGAGTGTAGCACCAGAGATAACATAGTCACCTTGAATCCACTCAACCAAGTCTGGGCCAATAATCGGGATAGCACTAAACAAGGAAACAATAACCTGCGCACCCCAGTAGCTCATCTGACCCCACGGAAGTACATAACCCATGAATGCTTCAGCCATTAGTGCAAGATAAATTAACATACCAAATACCCACAGCAACTCACGGGGCTTTTGATAAGAGCCGTACATCATGCCTCTGAACATGTGCAAGTATACAACGACGAAGAAGGCTGAAGCACCTGTGCTGTGCATATATCGAATCAGCCAACCGTAGTCAACTTCACGCATGATATATTCAACAGACGCGAAAGCGCGCTCTGCCGATGGCTCAAAGTTCATGGTAAGCCAAATACCGGTAACGATTTGGTTCACTAGCACTATTGTTGCCAAGAAACCAAAGGCATACCACATATTCATATTACGCGGTGCTGGATACTGCACGGCGTGCATGTTTGCTACGCGCATCATAGGGATGCGTTGTTCAATCCAATTTAAAAAACCACTCATTACGCGACCTCCGCATCAGAGCCGATTAATATGGTGTTGTCGTCTATAAAGTAATACGGCGGTACTACTAAATTAAGACCGGCTGGAACATTTTGAAATACACGCCCTGCCATATCAAATTTTGAACCATGGCATGGACAGAAAAACCCATTTTGTACGCCATCTTCATATTCGCTAAATGCACCTTCAGCTAGAAACTGTGGAGAACAACCTAAATGCGTGCATATACCTACCAAGACTAGGTACTCTTCTTTACGCGAGCGATATTGGTTTTGAGCATATTCTGGTTGCTGGGCTTGCTCTGAATTTGGATCTTTGAGCTTATCCTCTACAGAACCAAGCGCTGCTAAAATCTCAGGAGTGCGTCGTACTATCCACACCGGTTTACTGCGCCACATTACGCGTATAAGCTGACCTTCTTGTAAGCCGCTAATATCTTGCTCAACATCGGCACCTGCGGCCTTTGCTCTTGCACTTGGTTGCCATGATGCAATGAATGGCACTGCAGCCCCAGCAACTCCAACAGCACCCACAACAGAGGTGGCTACAGTCAGGAATTTACGTCGACCATTGTTAGGCGGCGTGGCTGGATTTTGTGCTGATTCATTCGCGTCGATTGGTACATCGCTCATCAACTGTTCTCCGAGAGTTA
>CAYQMI010000063.1:14021-21803 GCA_964418575.1 uncultured Glaciecola sp. | reverse complement strand
TTAGGCTTTTTGTTGCATCTATAATTTTACCCTGGGAATCAGACGTATTTTCCTCATTAGCAAAATCCACTTTGCCAAGCCCTAATTTGTCGGCCGTCCAAGAATAATATTCTTGCCGACTAGGATGTTCTAGCGAACAAGCATGATAGATACCCGAGCGCTGTGAGTTCACAATAGCGCTAATGAAATTTACGGCGTCTTCTTGGTGGAGTAGATTAACCGGATTACTGCCATTTGCAATATTGCTTCTTTTAACCAGTGAGCTAACAGGGTGTCTCAAACTTCCATCTTGGTTGTGACCAATCAAGCCAGCCAAGCGCACGATTGCAGAACGTTCAACATATTTGTTAGTCAAAAAGGATTCAATTTGTGCATGAGCCCTTCCAGAGCCTGTCACAGGAGAGGTTAATGACTCTTCATTTAGCACTCCAGATTGCTCTCCAAAGACGGAGCTTGTGCTTACAAAGCTTAGGTGCTTGGCGCCGTTATCAAATGAAAAATCGATGAGTCTGCATATTGCGTTTACGTAAGGAGTCACTTCAATAGTCCTGCGCCCTGGCGCGATGTTGATCACCACATTTGCGTCACTGCAGTATTTGCCTAAGATGCCCTCGTTTTCGATAGGGTCATTGTCATGGGTGTCGTGAAGCTCAAAGCCAATGCTGCGGATGCCATATGCAATAAGTCTAGCGCGTTTTTCTTCGTCGCGGGTTGTACCGTTTACATCATAGCCTTGCTTAGCCAAAGCATAAGCTAAAGGCTGGCCAAGCCAGCCCAGTCCAATTATACAGGCTTTCATAACGTTGATAATTTATGCACGTTTAGGTGTGACATGAACAAAGTCAATTCCCTCTAGCCCTTTGATTTTTTGCAACTCTCGCTCTTTCTCTTCAATTTTTTCAAGTGATTCACACAGTTCTAGCGCATCCCCCTTTAGCTTTTGAGATTGTTCTGTAACGGTGGCATCAATGGTATCCCCTAAAGACGTCATTTTCTCCTCAAAGTTTTCCATATTTGTATCGCCTGAAAACATACTGCGTCCAAATGATACTAACAGCTCAGCCATTGCTGTTCCCATGACTTCTTCAACTGCGGCATCAATATCTCTTTCAAACTCGCTCGCTTCTGAGGAGTTACCATCAAAAAATGCGCTGTTAAACGTTACCGAATCTGGTTGCTGATAAACATGATTTTCGAGCTTTTGCTGAAGTGCACTTAACTTGTCGTTGAGCATCTGAGGTAGTTTACTGTCTTCACCTAATATACCCGTGAACACTTCGGTTAAAGCATAGTTAGTCAGCTCAATCGCTTTGGCAGCAAGTTCTATCGCCTTCGGGACTGCCTCTTCAAAGCCTTCAACGTAGCTTGTTACGGTCTCGCGCTCTTGCGAAGTTAACTGCAAAGTTTTGCCATTTACACTTGCGTCGCCTGCTTTAGTAAACAAAATAACATCATCTTGCTCGGAGGTGATGGTCATTTCGTTATTGGCTAAAACAATTTCACCGTTTAAATTTACATCGCAAGTTTCGCTATTAAAATTATGGGAGTATGCGGCGCTACTTAACATCATAAAACTAAAAGTAGCTAAAATAGTAATTGTTTTAGACTGCATGAAATATCCTTAGATAAAAGTAAATGGGTAATTGCCTTAGTTCGTCTTTGTCTTAAACACTGGCAATGTATTTCTTAGATAATAGTACAGCAACTTGCGCGCCAATATTTTAATTTCAATAAAAACAATAGTTTAGAATTAACTTGACGCATAAAGTATTAAAATAAAAGCCATGTAATGTCTAAATTGTAAAATAATAGCGAAATTGACCAAGATCACGAAGAGCTAAAAAAAGACATTAGTAGCATAGCGGTTTTTCAAAGCCTAGTGCATAATATCGCGCAATTAATCCATATTCTTTTTAAACGTTTAATACTAAAGGTCTTCCATGTTAGAAATTATCAGCCTCTTAAAATTCGCTCTACTGTTGGTCGCCCTTGTTTTAGGGTTGAGTTGCATTGTAATGGCAGTTATTACCACTAAGTCAGGTAAGGAAGCGCTACAAGAACGCATTGAATACGGTTTTATGGGAGTTTCTGGACTGGTTATTGCGCTGTTGATGGTATATGCGATGAGTTAAGAAGTGGCGCAACAAAACTTCTCAAAAAAGCCAGCTCTAATGCTGGCTTTTTTGAACCCTGTAATTTATTGAGAGTCATTCCTCAGCAGCTCTTGCTCATTAGTTATTCTCTGGTAAGCCTTTAAGTTGAAATAAGGCATGATAGACATAACGTGATCAAAAATATCTGCTTGCACGCCCTCATACCTAACCCAATCTTGTATCCTGCTGAAGCAGTATATTTCCAAAGGTAAGCCAGTCTCCGTGGGTGGTAATTGGCGCACCATGCAGGTCAATCCTTTATGAACATCTTTGTGGTGTGCTAAGTAAGCTTGAATATAGGCTCTAAATGTTCCTATATTGGTCAGCTTGCGGCCGTTGATAATATCAAGCTGCCGCTCTGTGAGGTCTTTTGAATCCTCTTCTAGGGCTAGCTTTTTGCTTTCTAGATACGGCTGAAGGATTGCCATTTTTTGCCATTTAAGCAAATCTTCTTCGCTCGCAAAGTTTAAGCTCTTAATGTCGATTTTTATCGAACGTTTAATACGCCGACCGCCTGACTCACTCATGCCTCGCCAATTTTTCACGGCTTCTGTTATCAAGCTGTAAGAAGGCAGCGTTGAAATCGTTTTATCCCAGTTCTGAACCTTCACTACCGTTAAGCCAATCTCTAAGATTTCACCATCCACCTCGTATTTAGGCATTGCTATCCAGTCGCCGGTATTAAACATGCGGTTAGCCGCAATTTGTATCCCGGCTACAAAGCCCAATATAGTATCTTTAAATACAAGTAGTAGTACTGCTGCAATAGCCGTTAAACCCGATAACAAATACACTGGGCTCTTGCCCAAGAGCAAAGAAATAATTAAAAAGATAAGGGCTAGGGTAAACAGTAAACGGCCTACTTGGATAAAGCCTGTGATAGGGGCTTTTTTCGCAAAGCGAGTTGATTTGTAAATATGCTCAGTGGCTGAAAGTGCGGCCTGCAACACGCTATAGACCACAATCATTATGTATAGGCTAGATAAGGTGCTCGTCCATTCATACATTCGGCTATCGGGCACTAGCAAAATGTCTTTGCCAATGTACATAACCACACCTGGTACGACTAGCGCGAACCGCCTAAATACCCCGGCACTTTGTAAATTATCGTCCCAATGAGTCTTGGAATACCTCACCAGACGCGCTACTTTGAATCGTAAAACAAACAAAGCAAGCAACCAGGCGAGCAAACTGGCCATAATAATTATGCTAAGGCCTACCCACTGATGCAATAAATCACCAGCTTGAGACTCTAGTCCCAAAAAGTTAGCAAACTCCGATATCAGCTCACTCAGATGAGCTTTGGTTTGTTCGGTTTTGGTTACTTCTGTCATATTAATTCATCCATGCTCGCATTCGGGCATTCTTTTTGACCCACAAATCATTTAACCAGCCTTGAAAGCCTAGTCTAAAATCTTCATTGTTGAAATAGTCACCAATAATATCTTCCGTTACCGGTAAGGTTGTTACATCTATCACTATCTTAGTCATTCTTCCGCACAGCATATCCATCATCGGATGGGTTGAGTTTGGGTATGCGATGGTGGTGTCTAGAATTGCGCTAAACAGATTACCCATAGCCGATAAAGTAAATGCAATTCCTCCCGCCTTAGGCTTCATCAAATGCGAAAATGGGCTTTTTTTCGCTTTTTGCTTTTGCTTAGTGAAACGAGTTCCTTCAACAAAGTTAATTACCGTGGTTGGTTCATCAATGTAACGCTCGCAATAGCGTTTTGTTGTTTCAATATCTTTGCCACGCAAATGAGGATATTTTTCAACGAACTCTTGGGTGTAGCGGCGCATAAAAGGCATATCCAACGCCCATGCGGCCAGCCCCACAAAAGGTAACCAAATAAGTTGTTTTTTTAAGAAAAACTTTGGCGGGGGGATCCGGGGCGCGCAAAAATCTATCAATAATATGATATCGAGATAACTAACGTGATTTGCTGTGATCAAGTACCACTTTTGTTTTGAAAGCGCCTCATCAATTTCAATTCGTATTTCAATTCGGTTAAACACCTTGATTAAGGCGACGCTGAAGATCCCAAACGCAAAGTACAATCGATGCATTATTTTTAATAGAGTATGCTGAACCGCTTTGATCGGGAGTAACAGTTTTATTAAGCCAAATAGTATGACAAGCGCCCCCCAAAACGATAAATTAGCAAGTTGAAAAAATAAATGGATTGGAAAAATAATGATACTGCGCAATGAAATCATCTATTTTTATGCTCCAAGGCTAGCTGCTCCAGTTTTAGTTGTTTATCAAGCCAAAGGCGGTTTACCCATTCCTGGAAGACCTGCCTTTGTGTGTCGTCAGTAAAGTACTCTGGACTATACACCCCAGATTGCATTAGTTCTTTGATATCGATGGTTTCAACATCAACCACAATCTCGTTGACTTTACCGCTTATAAAGTCCCAATAGCTAGGTATGCCCTCAGGATAATAAATAGTGACATTCACGAGTTTAGTGAGGCGCTCGCCCATCGCGTTTAGTACAAATGCAATACCACCTGAACGCGGTGGTAATAGACGGTTGAATTCGCTGTCTGTATTCACTTTCTTTGGACTAAAGCGAGTCCCTTCAACGAAGTTCATGACACTAACAGGTTTAAACTCAAACTTTTCACAGGCTTTTTTGGTAGTTTCTAAATCCTTTCCCTTCAAATGAGGGTTTTTCGCGATAAAGGCTTTGCTGTAGCGTTGCATAAATGGAAAGTCTAACGCCCACCACGCTAAACCTAAAAAAGGTACGTAAATTAAGTTCTTTTTTAAAAAAAATTTTAAAAAGGGAATTTTATGATTAAACACACGCTGCAATACCAATATATCCACCCACGACTGATGGTTAGAAATAACTAAATACCACTGTTGCAACGACAGCTTAATATCACCTTGTAAACGAAAAGTCGTTCGCGAGAATAATCTCTGATTTAGGTTGTTAATCGAAATCCAAAGGGTTGCGATACCATCGACTAAACTTGAAATCCATTTGCGCCATTGAGCATTGGGCAGCAGCTTTAAAAACGAAAAGAGAATGAGGGGAATAGCCAAGCAAACGGTATTAATAAAATACAAACTGGCGGATAAAGAGCCATTTAAGGCGTACAAGATTTGTTTCATAGAGCCGTTATAGATGCAGTCAAATGATGTGAATTGCGCGGATTATACCCAAAAACAACGGTATCAAAAACTAATCTCGTTAAAACAGGGCTACTTCATGGAGCAAGTTGAAAATTTAGACCGGCTCAAATGCTTATAAGAGGCTCATTCATTTGGAACATCGGAATAACCAACGGTGATGACAGATATTTGGTCTCTACCGCTTCGTTTACATTTATATAGCTCCTCATCAGCTAGTTTGACTATCTCTTGCATACTGAGGTTAACGTTACCTAACACACTGCAAATACCGACACTTACGGTAAATGAAACAGACAGATCGCTATCGACTGGGCTAAGTTTAATTTTGCGTGTTTGTTCATGAATATTTTTTATTAACTGCTGATGTGCCTTGATGTTTTTGCCGGCCATGAAGATAATAAATTCCTCTCCACCATAGCGCCCAATAATATCCGTATCGCGCTTGCAATTGCGTTGCATAAGCGCAGAAAAAGCTTGTAAGCACTTATCTCCGAATAAGTGTCCGTGGGTATCATTTATCTTCTTAAAATTATCTATGTCGAGCAGAGCCATACTAAAAGGTTGACCTAAGCGGTAGCTGGTTTTTATGGCATTAATGGCCATCTCGTCAAAGCCGCTGCGATTGAGTAAGTGGGTCATTCCATCTTCACGAGCCTGAGCGGCAAGCTGCAAGTTCAGCTGTTCTAGCTCTTCGGTTTTCATCGTTACTTGTTGTTTTAAGCGGTTTTCAAAGTTATTCATCAAAAACTCAGAACGTTTAAGCTTGTTGGCAACTTCGGAAAATTCTTGGCTATTAGAATAGGGGGTGTCACCTTTTAACTCTGAATCAGAAGACTGCAGTAAAGCTTTCAAAGGAGCCGATAATTGTTCTGACAGGCGATACGCAAATAGCAAAAATATTGCTACTACGACAAGAAGGCTGACGCCAGCAATTACAAAATTATTTCTTATGTTTTCAGTGAGAGCACTGGCCTCGGTTAAAACGTAAACGTTCCAACCGTAGCTATTTTGTTGTTTATGGTAGGCATAGTGTTTGCCGTTGTGAGCAAGAACCGGCGCCTGACTAATAATGTAATTAAAACTGGGTTTTGGTAAAAACATCGCCAGTGGTTTTGTTTGCATCTGATCTGAAGCATAAATAGTGCTATTCGACGCGTCGGTAATAATCACCAAATCGTCATCCAGAAGCTGTTCAATACGTATTTTAAATGTCTTGATTACGTCCAAATTAATGGTGCCAAATATGATGCCGGTAAATTCGTCGTTATGCATAATGGGGGCCGCAATAGAAATCATTGGCGCAACCACTACGCCTCTGCTAAGCAGAGCGTTAGATACAAAGGTTTCTCCAGTTCTTTTCGGCGTTTGAAAGTAATTTCTATCTACAACTGTTTTCATTGCATCAGGCAGTCTTTCAATTTGCTTGGCATATCTCACTGGCGCGAAAAACAAAAGTCCCCCGCGTTCGTTGGCGGTGGTTAAGTTAAAAAAAGCAGGGTGATTGGCTTGAGACTCAATCATCAGGTTGTGTACATTTTCCAATGGTGTTTTATCGCTCAACAAACTCGCGTGTTGCTCAACAATAAGCCTGTGCTCGTCAATAAATGAATGAGTAAGTTGCGAAATAAAAGAAGTGTTAGATTTTATTTTTTCAACTAACAGAGTTTCATTCTCACGAGAGCTAACAGCAACAAAAATAAACGAGATAATTAAAATAGGGACGACCAAAACAGAGGCGCAAACTGAAAATATATTGGATGATAGGGGGTTTTCACGCTGTTGTATGTGTCCTTGCTTAAATCTGTTTGGGATAATTGATATTAGCGACGCTGCAAGTGCGGCACACAAAATACCATTTAATCCATTTTGAATGGCAATCAAGGCGCTAACCTCTTGCATGTAGCTCGGGCTATATCTAGAAAAGAACCAAATAGTTGGCATACCTATAATTAACCAAAAACTAATCGATGCGAGCATGATGAAGATATTTTTTCTTACCAAAAATGCAATCACTACAATTTCTAAAGCGTGGATCATCAAATAGAACAGGGTATTGTCAGCTAAGTATAAACTGATAAGACTAGCGGCAAAGACTACAGCGGAAAATCTTAGAGGAAGCAGTAGGAGTGACAACAGAACGAACACGCAGCCCATTACCAAACTCACTTCACCAATCAGAGGGATGGTTAGAAACAAGTTGCAAGCAATGGCCATTACAGAAAGAAACAAACATCTTTGAAAATGCTCTATAACTGAAGATTGAGTGCTTTCGTTCATTATCAGTCCACTTTTAATGCTTGGAACTTATTCTTATACTAATTGCTAGTATATAGGCTCTATTTGTTGAGTGTACTACGCATACGCTTAACGCGCATATTTATTTTAACATACTTGAAAAAACGACTAATTTTTACCTTTTAAAATCGCTAATGAAATGATTTTGGTAGAAATAGTGTTATTTGTGCCCTCGATATTTTAAGTAA
>CAYQMI010000063.1:0-13921 GCA_964418575.1 uncultured Glaciecola sp. | reverse complement strand
AATGAAATGATTTTGGTAGAAATAGTGTTATTTGTGCCCTCGATATTTTAAGTAAGAAGCCAGTCGTTCCAAAGGACTAAAGAGGTAAGAAAATAAAAAAGTTTTAAGCTTAAACGTGAAAAAATCGGCGATAACTCTTTTCCAATACCTTGATGTGCCATGTATAATGCAACTTAAGCCAAAGTTTGACCACGACTTAAACAATACGCCCATAGGACCACATTCAGTTTGTCTCTTACTAACTCCAAAATTCATTCTTCACATCGCTTTTCAGTGGCACCCATGCTGGATTGGACAGACCGTCATTGTCGTTACTTTTTGCGCTTACTTTCAGCTCGCACAATGCTCTACACAGAGATGGTTACTACTGGGGCAATTATTTATGGCAAAGGTGATTATCTAAGTTTTGGTGAAGCAGAGCACCCGGTCGTACTGCAGCTCGGTGGCAGCGACCCTTCAGATATGGCTAAATGTGCCCAAATAGCCCAGCAAAAAGGCTACGACGAGATAAATATTAATGTGGGCTGCCCTTCCGATCGTGTTAAGAACGGAAGTTTTGGCGCATGTTTGATGGCTCAGCCGCAAACTGTCGCAGACTGCGTTGCCGCGATGAAGCAAGCTGTGGATATTCCGATAACGGTAAAATGCCGAATCGGCATCGATGACATGGACGATGATCAAGGGCTTTTAGACTTCGTTAGCCCTTTAGCTGAAATTGGACTAGAGCACATCATCGTGCACGCGAGAAAGGCTTGGCTGCAAGGTTTGAGTCCGAAACAAAATCGAGATATCCCGCCACTAAACTATGAACGGGTATATGGACTGAAGCGCCAGTTTCCTGAACTATTTGTTAGTATCAATGGCGGCATTACGTCGATTGAGCAGAGCAAAGAGCATTTAAAGCACGTAGACGGCGTGATGATGGGGCGAGAGGTTTATAGTAACCCCTACATTTTACATGCGGTGGATACAGAAATATTTAATGATTCGAGTATTGTGCCTGTTGAACGCTCTGAAGTTGTTCAGCAAATGACTGCCTACATCACTGAGCAGCACGCTCTTGGGGCCAGAGTATGGCATATAGCTCGCCACACTTTAGGTTTATTCCAAGGTCAAGCTGGTGGCAAAATTTGGCGTAGATATTTAAGTGAAAATGGCACCGGTAAACAAAACGACCCAGACCTATTATTGCGAGCATATGAGCAGGTCTTGCTCGCTCAAGAAAAAGCGCAACAATTTGGTCAAAATAGCTAAATTTTTAGTAGATCTCACAGATAAATTTCTCTCGTAGATCAATAACGCTCTACAATCCCAAATAATTTAAACTTTAACGTTTTGATAAATATATAGTTTTTATAAGTTTTTGTTAACTTGGCACAGCTTTGGCTAATGTTTAAGGTAACAATCACCTTATCTAAACTTGCCTAGGTGTTGCACGAAAGGGCAAATAAGGAGATGCAAACCATTTTAAGAACAGGGAGTTTTTCATGTTGGTTCAAATCAATTTGCTTAGTTTAGTGCTATCACCAGTACTGTTTTACCTTGGCAGCGCAGCGATTATTGTGTTGCTATCTCATTTAAAATTAATAAAAACAGATAGTTAATCTATTTTAATAGGACGAAAAATAATGAAAGACGTACTGAATGACAAACGATTTTTTCGTGATGCAGCAAAAGCTAAAATATCTGGTGTATGTGCTGGCCTTGCCAAAAACTTGGATATAGACCCTTGGTGGGTGCGGGGCGGCGCGGTTGTAGCGTTTATTGTTCTGCCAGTTGCAACAGCCTTAGCTTATGTTCTTGCTATACTTTTATTGCGGTATCGCTAAATTCACAGGTACACTAGAGCGAAGCAATAAAAGGTGGAAAGATTATGAGTGTGAATACAAAAAGTATCTCAGCAGTATTGCTTGGGATCATGTTAATCATTGGAATCATAGGATTTTGGTGGGGTTTTGAGCCTTCTACCTTTGACGTAAATGAGCGCGCTAGCGCTGCGGCGGAGCAAAAGTCAGAGCGAGTCGTCACTGGCTATACGACCACAACAGCCTTAATTTCGGTTTTAGACACCTTGCTTAATAAATCAGGTGGTTATCTGTCCAATGATGTCATGCCGCCAGGAGTATTAATGGATAATATTCCTAGCTGGGAGTTTGGTGCGCTTGAAATGAGTCGGGACTTGGCCTTGGCAATGCGAAAAGATCTGAGTCGCTCGCAGTCGCAATCATTAGAAAACGAGCAGCTTGTAAAGGTGCAAACGAGCGTGAGTATTGACCATGAACGCTGGCTACTGCCGTCTTCTGAAGGCGAATACGAAAAAGCCATTGAGCAATTGCTTATTTATCGAACACAGCTTAGCAGCATGAGTGATGCTAACAGTCAGTTTTACGCGCGTGCAGACAACCTTCGTGACTATTTGAAACAAGTAGAAAAACGACTTGGCAGTATTTCTCAAAGATTAAGCGCTAGTGTGGGCACTGAATCTTTAAATACAGATTTAGCTGGAGATAGTGCAGCTCGCCAATCAACGCCGCAAGCATCAACACTTAGCAATAAAACGAGTTGGTTTAAATTAGATAATAATTTTTATCAGGCTCGCGGAGCAAGCTGGGCTCTGTTACACTTTTTAAAGGCTATTGAAACAGATTTCGAAGATGTACTGAGAAAAAAGAATGCATCGGTGAGTCTGCAGCAGATTATTCGTGAATTAGAGGCAACACAAGACCCAGTTTACAGCCCTGTTATTTTGAATGGCGACGGCTTTGGGTTTTTAGCCAATCATTCACTGGTTATGGCCAATTACATATCTCGCGCAAACGCAGCACTAATAGAATTATCAGAACTACTTAATCAGGGATAACAAAATGAAAAAGTTAATAGCCACATGCGCATTGGCTACAATAATGACTGCTCCAGCACAAGCCGACACAGTTCTCGGCTTCTATATTGGCGGACAATACTGGAAGATGGATACGGAAGGGGGCTTCGCACAAAATGAGTCTATCGCTGACTTCAATTTTGAAGAGCAAAATTCCTCAAGTTTTTATGCCGCTCTAGAGCATCCAATTCCGCTGATACCCAACGTAAAAATTATTAGAACGTCTTTAGATACAGATGGCTCAACGCAGCTCGATGGCACCTTTACTTTTGGTGACGAGGTTTATCCAGCAGGTACAAGATTAGAAACAGTCGCTGATCTCACTGCCACTGACTATATTCTTTATTACGAAATACTGGATAATGATTTAATAAGCTTTGATCTAGGATTAAGCGGGAAGCAAGTTGATGGTGATTTTTTAGTAAGAGACCCTGAAACTCTGCAAAGCAGTAGGGAGACATTTGATGAAATTATCCCGATGGCATATTCACGAGTTGCCATTGGCTTGCCTCTTACTGGGCTCGGTGTGTATGCTGAGGGAAGTTTTTTAGCCATTGATGATAATAAATTCTTAGATTACCAAGCGGCTATCACATATAACTTTGTTGAGAGTTTAGCAATCGATATGACCATACAGGCTGGTTATAGAGCCGTATCAGTCGACTTGGATGACATAGACGATGTTTATGCAGACATAGATTTTAAAGGCCCATTCGTAGGAATTGAATTCGATTTTTAAAGTTTCAGCATAAAAGAGTATAAAAAATTAGTTTTAATTCTTTCAAGTTATTGAAAAAAGCCGCTAACCTTACTTCATCTTAGTATATTAGCGGTTTTTTTAATGTCGTCAGAAAAAGGCAATGCTTCACTTTCTCTTGTCAGTGATGCGCAATTATCACAAATCAGTGCTGCGGTTTCAGGTTTAAATAAAGACCAGCTCATTTGGGCAAGCGGCTACCTTGCGGGCTTATCAAAAGGTGCAACTGGCCAAGTTGCTGTGCCTGCTAGTGCGTCTCAAGAAAAGGTTATTACGGTGCTTTTCGGTTCCCAAACTGGAAATTCAAAGCACGCAGCTATTGCATATGCTGAATCTGCAAAAGCGAAGGGCTACGCAACAAATGTAGTTAGCATGTCGGACTACAAGCCTCGCAAAATTAAAGACGAAACACATTTGGTCGTTTTTGTCAGTACGCATGGTGAAGGCGATGCACCCGACGACGCAGTTGAGCTGCACGAGTTCTTAGCTAGTAAAAAAGCCCCCAAATTACCAAACTTGAATTATGCGGTGGTAGGTTTAGGCGATACTAGCTATGAGTTTTTCTGCCAAACGGGTAAAGATTTTGATTCTCGCCTCAGCGCCTTGGGCGCAAAACCTTTAGTTGATAGATTAGACTGCGATGTTGAGTTTGAAGCTGAACTAGCAGCG
Organism: uncultured Glaciecola sp.; assembly: GCA_964418575.1. Taxonomy (GTDB): domain Bacteria; phylum Pseudomonadota; class Gammaproteobacteria; order Enterobacterales; family Alteromonadaceae; genus Glaciecola. Next base: position 9,617 of record CAYQMI010000063.1, on the reverse strand, counting down.
TGGACTGAAAAGCTTAACGCGATTTTGGCAGAAGCGATGCAAGCATCTGCCCAGGTAACAGCCTCGACCGTTGCAACGGTTACGGCCACAAGTAAATACACAAAACAAAACCCATATCCTGCCGTGTTAAATCAAAGCCTTAAGATTACCGGTCGAGACTCAGTTAAAGACATAAGGCACATCGAAATATCGTTAGAAGATTCTGGTATTCAGTACAGAGTTGGTGATGCGCTGGGCGTATACTTTTTAAATAGCTCAGCCGTCATAGAACGTATTCTTAAAGCCACACATAATGAGGCTGATGAGGCAGTCACCATTGGTGATGCCGAATATACCTTAAAGCAAGCACTGGCTGAAAAGTTAGAGCTGACTTTGAGTTATCCTGGCTTTGTAAAAGCGTATCAAGCAGCCAGCAACGACGAAGCATTGCTCGCGCTATTAGATGATAAAACCGCACTGAGAGCATTCTTGGAAGAGCGTCAAATTGTAGATATTATCGAGCAGTTTCCAGCAGACATTTCCGCTCAAAGCTTAGTTGACGCGCTGCGACCTCTAAGCCCTCGTTTGTATTCGATTGCCTCTAGTCAGAGCGAAGTAGAAGATGAGGTTCATCTTACCGTTGCCCATATTGATTACCAAGCGTTTGGGTTCCAGCATCAGGGCGGTGCATCAGGTTATTTGTGTACTCATCTAGAGGAAGGTGGAGAGCTTAAAGTATATGTAGAAAGTAACGACAACTTTAGACTTCCTCAAGATAGCAATGTTCCAGTAATAATGGTGGGTCCGGGAACAGGAATTGCCCCGTTCAGAGCATTTATGCAAGAGCGTGACGCTCAGGAAGCAGAAGGCAAAAATTGGTTGTTTTTTGGTAACCCGAATTTTACGCAAGACTTTTTATATCAAACTGAGTGGCAAGGCTACTTAAAGACTGGCTTGTTGAGCAAAATTAGTTTGGCATTTTCGCGAGATCAAGCGAATAAAATTTATGTTCAAGACCGCATGCTAGAAAACGGCAAAGAATTGTTCGAATGGCTTGATGCCGGAGCGCACTTTTATGTGTGTGGCGATGCTATGAAAATGGCGAAAGATGTTGAGGCCGCGCTCTTGTCTATTATTGAAAAGTATGGCAACAAGTCGGCGCAAGAGGCTAAACAATTCCTCTTAGAAATGCGCAAAGCCAAACGTTATCAGAAGGATGTTTACTAATGAGTAATGAAAATAAGTTTGTTGTAGAGGGTAAACTGTCTGACAACGAGCGATTGAAAAAAGAAAGTAAACTATTACGCGGTACTATTACTCAAGACTTGGCTGATGACGTAACCGGTGGATTCACCGCAGATAATTTTCAACTTATTCGTTTTCACGGCATGTATCAACAAGATGACCGAGATATTCGTGCTGAACGCACCAAGCAAAAGCTAGAGCCTTTGCACAATGTAATGTTGCGTGCTCGACTGCCAGGCGGTGTTATCACGCCTAAACAATGGATTGAAATTGACAAGTTTGCTCAAGACTATTCTATCTATGGCAGTATTCGCTTAACCACGCGTCAAACATTTCAATTTCACGGCGTATTGAAGCCGCATATCAAATCTATGCATCAAACATTAAACGCAACAGGTATCGATTCTATTGCGACCGCTGGTGATGTGAACCGAAACGTTCTATGTACTTCAAATCCGATTGAATCAGCAGTGCATAAAGAAGCCTGGGAATGGGCAAGCAAAATTAGTGAGCATTTACTTCCAAAAACGCGCGCATATGCCGAAATTTGGTTAGACGGCGAAAAGGTGGACTCAACGCAAGAAGATGAACCCATACTTGGGACAAACTACTTACCGCGTAAATTCAAAACAACGGTGGTTATTCCTCCGCACAATGATGTGGATGTTCACGCAAACGACTTAAATTTTGTTGCCATCGCCGATGGTGACAAACTTGTCGGTTTTAACGTATTGGTAGGCGGCGGCCTAGCAATGACACACGGCGACAAATCCACCTTCCCTAGAAAGGCGGATGACTTTGGTTTTATTCCATTAGACAAAACTCTTGATGTGGCGGCTGCCGTTGTATCAACCCAAAGAGACTGGGGTAATCGGGTTAACCGTAAAAATGCAAAAACCAAATATACCCTTGAAAGAGTGGGCGTAGAGGTATTCAAGCAAGAGGTTGAAAAACGTGCCGGCGTTAAGTTTGAACAAAGCAGAGCGTATGAGTTTACTTCGCGCGGCGATAGATTTGGTTGGGTTGAAGGAATTGACGGCAAGCATCATTTAACTCTGTTTATTGAAAACGGCAGGATTTTAGACTTTCCTGATAAGCCTCTGAAAACAGGCATGTTGGAAATTGCTAAGGTGCACCAAGGGGATTTTCGCCTTACTGCTAATCAGAATTTGATTGTTGCTGGTGTGCCGGCGCAAGATAAAGAAAAAATTGAAGCGCTAGCCGTTAAATACAAATTGATGGAAGCGAGCGTAAGTAAGCAACGTCAAGATTCTATGGCCTGTGTCTCTTTGCCGACCTGTCCGCTTGCTATGGCTGAAGCTGAGCGCTATTTGCCATCTGCGGTTAGCGAGATTGAAGCGATGCTTGAAAAGCATGGCATGGCAGATGAGAGCATTATTTATCGAGTAACAGGTTGCCCAAATGGCTGCGGCCGAGCAATGCTCGCAGAAGTGGGTTTAGTTGGAAAAGGTCCAAACAAATACAACTTGCACCTAGGCGGTAACCGAGAAGGAACACGTATACCTCGGATGTATAAAGAAAACATCACCGACACAGAAATCATGACGATTTTGGATGATTTAATTGGACAGTGGTCTAAGTCGCGCCAGGCAGAAGAGTCTTTTGGTGATTTCCTTATTCGCGCTGATATAGTCAAGCCAGTCCTCGACTCTGCAAGAGATTTCTATGATGAAATTAGCTGAGTCTATGACCTTATCCAATCTGAGCGAAACCATTGACTTGGAACATGCAAACCGCGCCTTTCAAGCTTTAAAAGCAGAGCAGCGAGCGCAATGGGCCTTTGAAAATCTGCCAGGTGCGCATATTGTTTCGTCAAGCTTTGGCGCGCAGTCGGCTGTAATGCTGCACCTTTTAAGCACGGTATCTCCAAATATACCGGTAGTGTTAACTGATACAGGTTACCTTTTTCCAGAGACATACCAGTTTATTGATCAACTCACAGAGCGATTGAAGCTTAATTTACAGGTATATCGAGCGCCAATATCCGCGTCATGGCAAGAAGCGCGGTTTGGCAAAATGTGGGAACAAGGCGTTGACGGTATTGAAAAATACAATAAGCTTAATAAAGTAGAGCCGATGAAACGCGCGCTTGAGGATTTTGACGCTAAAGTTTGGTTCGCTGGTTTGCGACGCTCGCAGTCAGAATCAAGACAAAATATCGCTTTCTTGCAGCAGCAAAATAAACAAATTAAAGTTCATCCAATTGCTGATTATTCGAATAAGCAGCTACATGAATATATGCTCAAGCACGACTTGCCCTATCACCCGCTCTGGGAAAAAGGCTTTGTTTCTATTGGGGATTGGCATACCACTCGAGCGCTAGAGGCAGGAATGTCAGAGCAGGAAACACGTTTCTTTGGACTCAAAAGAGAATGCGGCTTGCACGAGTTTGGGGATGGTGACGGCATCTAAGGATAAAAAGCTAAGCTCTGCGCTTCAGCAGCATCATGCTTAGCTGGCGTATAAATTTCACAATGTAGGTATTTTATTTCATACCTACATTCAATCTACATTCATCCCACTTCCGCGTAATCAGCGTGTTAAGTTTTTTTGATACTCTTTACCCATGCTCAGAACAACTCGCTCAATACAGGATTTGTTCGAATTATTACGGCAAATGTCATCTTTATTTCACGTTGCTGTCATATAAATGTCATAAAACTATGATTCTTCTTGATGTCTTTGTTATTTGACTGTATACTTTTAGTCAAGTTATCTGTGAGGAGAAATAAAATGAAGAAGATCGTTGCAACATTGCTAACGCTTGCTTGTTTTGGTGCTTCCGCTGCTCAATCAGACACAGAGGCTACGAATAGTTTTTCATGTATGGATAAAGCATCGTTTGAAATAAACGCTTCATGCATGAGCAATAAAATTGAAACAAGTGATTCATTTTTAGATGCGCAAGCTTCGTTGTTTGAGCAGAACGCTAATAGCGAACACGCTATGGCGAGCATTACAATATCGCCAAAGACTTTAGATATTGAAGTGGTAGCACATCGAGATGCATATCTCGCAAAGCTAGCGAACGAAAAGAAATAAATTTGTTTAGTGTTAATGTAAAAAGCCTCTCAATTGAGAGGCTTTTTTTTGCGTAAATATAAGTGAAAATTAGCGGCGGATAAGGTTCAGTCGTACAAGGCTAAGTAAACTTAGCCTCATTTATCTTATCCAAGCGCTTGGGTACTTAAAGGCGACGTATAGTGAGCACAGAGCGACTTCCATTTTTCTTTTTGTAAAGCAAATGATTGCTTCAGCTCTTTAAACTCAAAGTCAACATCTAATCGTTCATACGATTCTTTTAAGTTTTGCTTCTTATCTGCCATAAGTTTTTTCTTAGCGCTGTAGTAAGCTGTCATTTTTTGAACCAGCTCGTCGTATTCAAACTGAATTTTTATTGCAAGCTCTTCTGCATTTGGTAAGTTCACCAATTTTTTCTTGGCATATTTTAATTGCATTTGTAATTTAGCTTTTTCGATTCTTTCTTCAGGTGTTTTTCTCAAGTTCGAAGTAAGCTTTACCCACGAAAGTGATTTTATTAACCATTTTGTTGGATCATACTGCCACCAGTGGATACCGTTTCTATAATCATATTCAAAAATATGATGGTAATTATGATAGCCCTCTCCAAAGGTAAAAAACGCTAATATGCCGTTATCTCTCGCAGTATTTGTGTCAGTGTAAGGTCTAGAACCCCATATATGTGCAAGGGAGTTAATAAAGAAAGTCACGTGATGAACAATCACAAGGCGAGCAACGCCAGCAATCAGCATCATGCCTAAGATGTCGCCGTTGAGCCATCCAAGTAGTCCAGTAATGCCAAAGTTAGCTGCAAGTACGATGGCTAAATAATGCTTATGTTGCCACATAACAACCTTGTCTTTTTGCAGATCTCGGCAGTTAGAGTAATCGCTATAGCATTCTGATTGATATTCGCGAAGCATCCAGCCTATGTGTGAAAACCAAAAGCCCTTTTTTGCGGAATAGGGGTCTTTGTCGTTAACATCAACATGGCGATGATGAACGCGATGATCTGACGACCAATGCAAGATGCTATTTTGCAGCGCCATTGCGCCGCCAATTGCTAAAACTACGCGAACAACTGGATGAGCATCGTAAGTTTTATGTGACCAAAGACGATGATATCCCGCGGTAATCGACATGCCGGTGAAGAAAAACAGAAAAACAGCGACAAGCACTTCGGTGAGATCAAAGCCGTTAAAGGCAATCCACATTGGGACGCCTATCACCGTGATCAGGGTGGTAATTGTAAAGACGGCAATGTTAACGGGTATAATAGGGGGTTTTTTCACTACAAATTCACTTTTATTTTGAGCGTACAACTGTGCGCTTAATTTAACTTTTCGGCAGCTTTTTGGCAAGTTTTATATTGATTAAACGCCTGCTCTAATGTAAACATGTCCGAATGAATCGACAACTCCAAAAATTACAAACGCGTCAAAAAATTGTTGATGCAGCTTTTACTTTACTGAATGAAAATAAAAGCTTCACGTCTATCAGTTTGCGAGAGGTCGCCCGCGAGGCCGGCATCGCACCTACGTCTTTTTATCGGCACTTTACCGATATTAACGAATTGGGCTTAACCCTTGTCGATGAATCTGGCCTGGCACTAAGACAACTTATGCGAAAAGCGCGCCAACGTATCGAAAAAGGCGGGAGCGTGATATCCATATCGGTTCATACCTTTATGGAGTTTATTACGCAAAACACAAATGTATTTCGTTTATTGTTACGCGAACATACGGGTACGTCGCCAGAGTTTAGAGCAGCAGTTATGCGAGAAATTCAATATTTTACTGAAGAATTGTCGGATTATATTGTTTCCCACCTCAGTTTGCCGCCCGACGTTGCTCACTTGCAAGCCGAGGCAATGGTTAGGCTCGTATTTAGCGCAGGTGCTGAAGCGTTAGACGCTGACCCTAGAGAAGTGTCAGATATTGCTCAACGCGTAATTATGCAGTTAAGATTTGTACAAATTGGCGCGGTTAATTTTCAAAAACTCACATAATCTAGTTTAAGCTTGGCGCGGTTTAAGTATTACCCCGGTTTCAATGTGTTCGGTAAATGGAAATTGATCAAACAGAGCTGCCTCGACCACGTCATGGCTCGTAGATATTATCGCCAAGTTATCTGCCAGAGTCTCTGGATTACATGAAATATAAACAATATTTTCAAAGCGACTGATTAATTTAATTGTATCGATATCCAAACCAGCTCTTGGTGGATCCACTAAAACAGTACTGAAATCGTAGCCCTCTAAGTCCACATCCTTTAAACGAAAGAACTTTCTAACTCCGTTATAAGCCTCAGTAAATTCCTCGCTGCTTAATCTAGCAATTGTAAGGTTTCTAATGTCGTTTGCGTGAATGTTGTATTGCGCGGCATTTACTGAGGTCTTGGAGATTTCAGTCGCGAATACTTTTTTAAAGTTATGCGCTAAAGGAACCGAAAAATTGCCAGAGCCGCAATACAGCTCCAATAAGTCCCCGTTTATATTCGACAGCTTTTGCATGGTCCATTCGAGCATGCTCACATTTATTTGCGCGTTTGGCTGGGTGAAGCTGTTTTCAATTTGCTTGAATTCGAAGCTGCGCCCCCCAAGTTCCAGTTTTTCGATGACAAAATCGTTACCAAGCACGACTTTTTGTTTTTTTGAGCGACCGATAACATTTACAACGCCTAAGTCTTGAAGTTCATGCCTTAACAATTCCGCTTCTTGCTCCCATGCATCGTCTAGTGGCTTATGGTAAATCATCGATATGATCAGTTGGTTTGTAGTACTTGCCAAGTAATCAATTTGAAAAAGCTTTTTGCGCAAAGCATCATGCTGGTTAATAAAATCGATAACAATTTCCATTGCCTTATTTATTAGTCTGCAGGCGGCAGGTAACTGCGAGACTTTGTATTTTTCTTTAGAAACTTGGTCGAACATAATGTGATAGCTTTGCGGGCCATCGTGCCAAATTCTAAATTCCGCTCGCATACGATAATACTCTGGCGCAGAGGGGAATACTTGTAGCTCGCTGGAAAAGTGTGGAGATAATAGCTGAGATAAACGGCTTTGCTTGCTAGCTAGCTGTGCTAAGTATTCGTTATGTAAACTAGTCATGTTTCTTTTCTCTTGCTGAGTATGCGCGAATTGTAACGTCCTGCAAAAATTTACCAACTATTTATTAAAGAAAATTCTTTTTTGCCGATAACAGAGTTGAGGATAGTGAGGTATCTAAAATGAATACGGTAGAAATTAAGTCTGCTTTACCTGAAGTAACAGGTGTAAAAGCGGCAAACGTGATCGATTTCAAGGTCCAGCAGGGCATAGCGAATGCGCCAACAACTTTTGGTTCCGACACTTATAGCTCTTCTGCTGCTAACGATGCGGTGGCGGCTAAAGTCATCGCCTTTTCAATTAATAGTCGCTTTGAGAGCGTCTTACCTAATCGTGAGCTTGACGCAACTAATAAAGGGGCAAAAGCTGCCTCGATGAGCGCAAAGCCTATGTTCGACATCGATGAAGTTGTCCGCAACGTATTAGGATTTGTTTCGTCTTCTTTGTCTAAAATGGCAGGTAATGGTGCTTCTGGCGATGATATTGTTTACTTTAAAAAGCAAGCAATGGAAGGTGTGAACGTTGGTATTGATCAAGCGAAAATTGAGTTGGCCGGAATATCTGACGATACACTCACAAAAAACATAAATGTCAGCCAAGACCGAATTATTAAAGGTATTGAGAAATTACCAGATAGCCCTGAGCTTTATGAACACTCTGCAAGGTCAGTGCGTGAGCAGTATGACACTATCGAGATTGCTAGTAGTAATTATGCAGAGCTTAAAATAGACTTTGGTGTCAAAGCATTTGCAAAAGTTTCTGGAAGTGAAGGAAGCGAGAGAGCCTTTACGACTCAGGGTTCAAATATTTCGTTCAGTATTGCAGGTTCCTTAAATAGCGATAAAACCTCTGAATTAGCAAATTTGATTAATAGTACCGATGAGTTACTTAATACTTTTTATCGCAAAGATATGCAGAGCGCTTATGACAAATCCTTAGATTTGGGCTATTCCGACGCAGATATGATTGCGCTTTCAAAGCAACTTTCAAAAAACGATAAAACAAACGGTGCGATGGCTTACGACCAAATAAAGCATTTAAATGAGTTTTCAAATAAGGAAGACTTGTCGTCACCGAAAGCCGTTGCGCAATATGTTGCCCGCTTAATGAGCGTTATGGATACCGCGAAGCAAGAGTTGGCCTCTGAAGAGGAATATAAGCAGGTAATCAATGGTCTGGTTAATCAGATGAAGGATGTGCAAGTTCCTGACTTGGTTCAAGCAATAAACCGCTTTCATGCTTTCAATGCAAAGTTTCTCGGTAGCGGCGAAAGTAAGGTAAATTAGTAAAACAGAATTTGAACCTGAATGATGCGGCGACACACCAAATTTTAGTGGTCGCCGATTTTGACTAAGCCTTGTCTTTTGCTGGTCGTACTTTGATAGTTCTATCCATAAACTCAGAGTCATTTAGTTTCTGAATATATTGTTCGGCTTTAACGCTTTCAACTTCAACAAATCCAAAGCCTTTGCGTCGTCCAGTTTTTCTATCTTTCATCAAGCGTACTGATGTTACCGTACCAATTTCTTCGAACAGTTCTTTGACGGTTTGCTCGTTGGCTTTATATGGAAGGTTTCCAACATATAAGGTAGTAATTGCTCCGTCTGCACTTACAACAGGCTTTCTTGGACGGGGTTTGCTGGTGCTGGGCTTATCTTGATTATTTACACTTGCAATAAGTGTGGGAATGAGCAAGAAGCAAAAAGTGAGTACTACGAATATTGAAGGGATAAAAGTAATTAGTGAAGAGTCTATAAAAGACTGCTGGGTAAAGTAAGCGGCAATACTGAGAACTGCCGTAATAAAAATAGCGAGGGGAAGTCGGATTGATAACATGACTTGTCCTAATAAAGATTAAAATGATTATGGTATTTCGAAATAATGCAAAACAAACAGAAATACCCCTAAAGGATCTTATAAATAAACCGATTAAATGTAACTTTTAGCTTATTCAGGCTGAATTTTAACCAAACGCCAGTTTTTTGCAAATATTCTTCACTTGGTGCTTGACCTGAATAGCGATAAATGTAGAATGCGCGCTCGCTAACGAAGGGCGCACTGTGAAAAGGAAGTTTTCGTTCATAGTATGTTTCAAAGCCGCTAGTGGTTTTAATCGCATAATTAGAATCAGTATTACGGCTTAAATAGTGAATTGTTTGGATGTGATGATAAAAAATATTAACTTTTATCAAAAAACACCTTGACTCTCAGATGCGATTCTATATTATACGCATCCCGCTTGAGG
>CAYQMI010000062.1:14073-22156 GCA_964418575.1 uncultured Glaciecola sp. | reverse complement strand
ATAATAGAATATTTATCTATCTATTAATTATGATTCTAAATACCTGAGTATGTTAATTGAGCCAAAAATTCTCTACACTCAATTAAATGCACAGGTGTTGTAGCAAAAGTTAACAGCATAGTAATGCTTAATGTCGCGTTAAGTAAGCATTACTCCTCAAACTTACAATAATCATATCAAGGATTTAGTATGGCAAATCATCCGCAAGCTGGAAAAGCTCCATTAGCCTCTCAACTTATAAACGTAGCAAAGCTAACAGCGGATTACTATGCTTACACTCCCGATAGCTCAATTGCTCAACAAGCAGTCAGTTTTGGTACATCAGGTCATAGAGGCTCAGCTTCCTTAGTGTCATTCAATGACATGCATATTGCCGCGATTTGCCAAGCTTTGGCCGAATATAGAGCGGCTCACGGTATTGATGGTCCAATGTTTATCGGCAAAGACACCCACGCACTTTCAGAGCCAGCCTTGATAACTGCAATAGAAGTGCTGGTGGCAAATGGCGTGCACGTGGTTATTCAGCAAAACAATGAGTATACGCCGACGCCCGTAATTTCTCAGCGCATCGTCAGCTATAACCGAGAGCGACATGAGCATTTGGCCGATGGCGTGGTAATAACGCCGTCTCACAATCCACCAAGTGACGGTGGCTTTAAGTACAATCAAACTCATGGTGGACCAGCCGACGGTAATGCAACCACCGCAATACAAAATCGTGCGAATCAAATTATTGCGCAAAATATGGCTGAGATTAAGCGCATGCCAATTGCTAAGGCGATGCAAGCAAATAATTTGCACCAACAAGATTTTGCACAAGACTATATTGAAGCACTAGAAAGTGTTGTTGATATGGATACGATAGCAAGCTCTAAATTGAAATTGGGAACCGATCCTCTAGGCGGCTCCGGTTTAGCATATTGGGACAAAATAGCTGACAGATACAAGCTTGATATTGAAGTAGTAAATACCGAGTTAGACCAACGCTTTGCTTTTATGCATTGTGATCGCGATGGTAAAATTAGAATGGACTGTTCCTCAGCTTTTGCTATGTCGGGTTTGGTTGCACTTAAAGATAAGTTTGATATCGCTTTTGGCAACGACCCAGACTTTGATCGCCACGGCATTGTTTGTCAATCATCAGGCCTGATGAATCCCAATCATTATTTAGCAGTGGCTATTAATTACCTATATCAACATCGCCCAAATTGGCAAGCTTCTCAAGCGATTGGTAAGACCCTTGTTTCGAGCAGCATGATTGATCGTGTTGCCAAGCAGTTAGGCCGACAGCTCAGCGAAATGCCAGTAGGCTTCAAATGGTTTGTAGATGGCCTATCAAAAAAAGAAATTGCCTTTGCTGGAGAAGAGTCAGCAGGGGGGATATTTTTACAACGCGATGGCCAAACATGGGCAACCGACAAAGATGGCTTTATTATGAGCCTCTTGGCAGCTGAAATTACCGCTGTCACATCGAAGGATCCAGGCGAACATTACCAAGAATTAACGCAACGTTTTGGCGCGCCGCAATACACACGTATTGACGTTGCCGCAAGCCTAGAGCAAAAGGCAAAGCTGTCTAATCTTAGCGCTGCCGACATCAAGGCAGAAACCATGGCTGGCGAGAAAATATCCTTAATACAAACTGAAGCACCAGGCAACGGTGCATCTATCGGCGGTGTTAAGGTAAGTACGGAGAATGGTTGGTTTGCAGCACGTCCGTCTGGTACTGAAAATGTTTATAAAATTTATGCAGAAAGCTTTAAAGATGAAACGCACTTACAAAAAATCATTGAAGATGCAGAGGCTTTAGTTGCGAGCGTTTTATAAATTTGGGTATATGTTTTAAAAATGTTAATTATTAGATGTAAATTTGTAAATAAACGAAAATAATTAGACTGATTTAGAAATTAAAGTGGTTTTATTTACATGAAATTAACATGAATACGTATTTATTAGGTTCTTTGCTGTAGTTTTGATACCTTTGCTGTAATAAAATTTCATTATTACAAAAACATTGATGTTAAATTTGCATAGCATTTTATCATCAGTGTTCTCACTTTAAGCATTGAGAGAGCATTATGACTACAGCAAAGAAGCCAGAGAAGGCTCAAAAGGCCAAGGCTGCCTCAGGTAGCCGCACTAAAACGCAAAATAGCGTAACTGACATACCCGCATTGGATTTGTCAAAAAAAGCATTCAAAGACGCTGTTGTGCGTCATCTCCATAGCACCCTTGGTACCGACGAAAACAAAGCAAATAATCACGCATGGTTTAAAGCAGTTAGCGCTGCTATTCAGGAGTTGGTGCTTGAACGTTTAAGAACAACGCAAAAAAACCATTACATGAACGATACTCGTGCAGTGCATTATTTTTCTGCGGAATTTTTGATGGGGCGCTTATTGTCAAACAACATGCATAACTTTGGTTTGTTTGAGACCGCTGACTCGGCCCTGCAAGAGCTTGGCGTGAGTTTGAGCGATGTGTTGGAAGAAGAGCCAGACATGGCACTTGGTAATGGCGGCTTAGGCCGCTTAGCTGCGTGTTTTATCGATTCTCTTGCCACGATGGAGTTTCCAGCAATTGGCTATGGCATTCATTATGAACATGGCCTGTTTAGACAAGAAATACGAAATGGCGCACAAATAGAGCGTCCAGACAGCTGGCGCGACTACGGCAACCCGTGGGAAATATGCCGACCTGAATCGATACAAGAAATTTCGTTATACGGTTATGTTGAGACCAAATACGGCAATAACGGCCAAATCCAAAAAGAATGGCACCCTGGCGCAATTGTGAAAGGTCTTCCGTGGGATATTCCTGTAGTGGGTTATGGCGGCAAAACTGTGAACGTATTGCGTTTATGGGAGAGCCAAGCATCAGGATATTTTAACTGGGATGTATTTAATGCAGGCGGCTACGTTGATGCACAACGAGAAAATGTTGAGTCAGAAACGATTTCGAAGGTGCTTTATCCTAACGATGAAACAGAAGCTGGCAAAGAACTTCGCTTAATTCAGCAGTACTTTTTCAGTGCATGTTCTTTAAAAGATATTATTCGCCGCTACAAACGCGCGCATGGTGACGATTGGTCGCGCTTTACCGAGCAAGTCGTTATTCAACTTAACGATACTCACCCGGCTATTGCTATCCCAGAGCTTATGCGAATTTTAGTGGATAGAGCAGAGCTTGACTGGGACAGCGCTTGGGAAATTTGTCAAAACACCTTTGCTTACACCAATCATACTTTGTTGCCAGAGGCGCTAGAAAAATGGCCAGCGCGCATGATTGAAAAGATCCTACCGAGACACCTTGAGATTATTTACGAAATAAACCATCGCTTTATGTCACTAGTCGAGAAGCAATGGCCTGGCAACAATGCAATGAAAGCAAAACTTTCAATCATCGAAGAAAGCAACGAAAAAATGGTGCGCATGGGTAACTTGAGCGTAATAGGTGCATTCGCGGTTAACGGCGTGGCTGAAATTCACTCGCGTTTGGTTAAGCAAGACTTGTTCCCAGAGTTTGATCAGCTTTATCCTGGTAAGCTTACAAACGTAACAAACGGCATTACGCCAAGAAGATGGTTAAAAGCCTGCAATCCTCTTTTATCTGATTTAATTTCAAAGAAAATTGGTGACGATTGGCCACTGCATTTGAGTAAGCTTGACAGCTTATCTGAATTTGCAGATAACAAGACTTTCCAGAATTCATTTATGCGAGTAAAGCAAAAAAATAAAGAGGCACTCGCTAAGGAAATTAAAGCGCTTACTGGCATATCAGTTGATACAAAAGCAATTTTTGATATTCAAATAAAGCGTTTACATGAGTATAAGCGCCAGCACTTGAATCTATTGCATATATTAGCGCTTTATCGCCGCTTACTTGAAAATCCAGACTACGATATTCACCCAAGAGTTTTCATTTTTGGAGCAAAAGCCGCGCCGGGATACAAGCTGGCTAAAACCATTATTTATGCAATCAACAAAGTTGCGGACAAGATTAACTCCGACAACCGCGTTAATCATAAATTGAAAGTGGTGTTTTTGCCGAATTACCGTGTTTCACTGGCTGAAAAAATGATCCCCGCGGCAGATGTATCACAGCAAATATCTACCGCCGGTAAAGAGGCCTCAGGCACCGGTAACATGAAGCTTGCGCTAAATGGCGCGGTCACTATCGGGACGCTTGACGGTGCCAATATTGAGATAGCTGAAGAAGTAGGAGACGATAATATCTTTATTTTTGGTAAAACCGTGGAGCAGGTAAACGAAATCGTTGCAAACGGTTATCAGCCTTACGATTATTATTACAAAAACAAAGAAATCAAAGCAGTACTAGACTGGTTAGACAGCGACTATTTTACGCCTGGCCACCCTGGTGAACTATCCTCTTTGAAACAAAGCATGCTTGATGGCGGAGACCCTTATTTAGTGCTAGCTGACTTTGAATCGTACTCACAGGCCAATATTGCGCTAGATAAAGCTTACAAAGACAAATCGCGTTGGGCACAAATGGCAATTTACAACTGTGCCAAAATGGGCAAATTTACGTCCGATCGCTCGATTCAAGATTACGTGGATAAAATTTGGAAGCTTGAAAAGTGCAGTGTTAGCTAGCTAAAACTAGCGTGTTGTTCAAAAAGCCAGCTAAAAAGCTGGTTTTTTGCTTTTTAGTCATGTTTTTAGTTAAGAAATTTCTTAGGATAACGATACATTAAGTATTGACTAATTCGCTCTCGGTTTGAGCTGCAAATTAGACTGTATTTAATTAGGACCTCATTTGAAGTTATGACTTTAGAACAACATCAGCATCTAAATAATATTCCAAATCGCTATAATTTTATCGAGATTGTGGAAGGTATTGCGAATACGCATGCTCAATATAGCTTGATGCTTATGGATGTCATGCGCTTTTCTGATGTCTCAGCCGCTTTCGATCACAAATCAGGCGACTTGGTTTTATTGCAGATTGCCAATCAAATATGTTCTATTTTTGAAGGCGCTGAAGCCATTGGGCGCTTGAGCGGTGATATTTTTGGCGTTGTTTTTATTGATGCGATTACGCCAAGTGCAATGCGTGAGAAAAATGCCCAGCTAATATCACACTTTAAAGCGCCATTAATGGTGAACGAGACTGCGTTTATCGCCGATTTTAATGTTGGCGGCGCAATTCGAAAGAATAAAGAAACTGATTCAAACACCATTATCTCGCTAGCTGAAAGTGCCTTAAAAAAGTCTAAATCGAACCGTCACGTCAACTTTTCATTGTTGACCGACGAAAGCCAAGAAGTGACGGGCAAAGGCTTAGCATTAAAAGCAGACTTAACGCGTGCGCTCAACAATCAAGAGCTAGAGCTCTATTTTCAGCCTAAAGTGGACTTAAACACTTATGAAATTATAGGCGGTGAGTGTTTATTACGTTGGAATCATCCACTCGATGGGGTTGTGTTTCCGGGTACTTTGTTGAAGGCTGCTGAGTCTTACAACATGATGAATGAACTTGGCTACTGGACATTAGAAAGCGCTTTTAGTGCCATTGCAATCATTACGGCTCAAGGTTTCGAAATTCCAATTTCAGTCAATATTTCGCCAACCCAACTCTACGACCCACGCTTGCTTCCTAAAATTCGTAAGCTGATTGATAAGTATGATATCGACGCCAAATTAATTGAGATTGAGCTTACCGAAGATGTCGCGCTTACAAATTCCTTGCTAGTGAAGCGTCAGCTAGATGAAATGAAGAAAATGGGCATCGCGATATCGATGGATGATTTTGGCAAGGGCTACTCAAACCTGAGCTTTATACGCGACCTAGAGCTTTCTGCAATTAAAATCGACAAAGCCTTTGTATTGGCACTCGATGAGTCGCCGGTAAATAGCGCCATTGTGCAAGCAACTAAAATTATTTGTGATGCAAAAGGTTGTGAGACTTACGCAGAAGGTATTGAAAATACTGAACAGCTGGACATGCTCAAGCAAATGGGAATATCCAAAGGGCAGGGCTTCTTGTTTTCGCAAGCGGTACCCTTGACGCAATTTTTGAGTTTGATGACATCAAACGATTTTACGCAAATAGTCCATGGTTATGCTCGAAATACCGGTTAGGGATTGATAATATCGACTCGGTTTCACTAAAAAGGTAAATCGAGTGCTCAACTCACTGCAAGACTTTCTTTCATACTCACTTAAACACGCCGACCACTGGCCTGCATTCGCGGGTGAGTTAAACGCATCAACTCACGTTGCCTCACCCATCAGTGGCGTAGTAATTTTTACGCCTCTAGCTCCTCATAAATCCGAAAAACACATCGTTTTTTCCTGTGGCGTTCACGGAAACGAAACTGCGCCAATTGAAATTTGTAATCAGCTTATTAAAGAGATTGCGGATGGCACGCTAAAACTCACGCATGCTGTGATGTTTATATTCGGGAATATCCCAGCTATTCAAAAACAAACAAGATTCATCGAGGAGAATTTAAATCGTTTGTTTGCTCCCGACATCAGCGGAGATAGCCTTGAGGTGCCTCGCGCTAAAGCATTAATGACGCAAGTTTCACAGTTTTTTGAACAGGCAAGCGGTGAGCGCCATCACTATGATTTACATACCGCCATTCGTGAATCTAAAAATGAAAAATTTGCGGTGTATCCGTACTTGCACGGCAAGCCTTATAACAAAGCCGAGCTTCAGTTTATGTCAGACTGTGGGGTGAATACGATATTACTCTCACAATCCTCAACCACCACATTCAGCTACTATTCATCACGCTACCATGATGCCCATGCCTTTACCGTAGAGCTTGGAAAAGTAAAACCTTTTGGTCAAAACGACATGTCGCGATTTGTTGAGGTGAACAATATGCTTAGGCATTTGTTGCAAGACGAGGTTTTGGCGCTTACTCCTTATAGTGAATGTCCGTTGGAACTTTACAAAGTTAACCAAGTGATAAATAGAACAAAAGAGGACTTTACTCTTCATTTTGCAGACGATGTCGCCAATTTCACCGATTTTGAAGAAGGGAGCTTGCTGGCAAGCGAACCCGGTGCGAAATACTATGCTACGAGAACTGGTGAAGCGATTGTGTTTCCGAATGCTCACGTTGCTATTGGTCAAAGAGCTTTGTTAACGGTGCTTCCCTGTGAACTCGAATAAAAAACATCTCAATAGTAACAATGATGATGGTTCATCACTTGAGGCAGGTTTTGAACTGCATCCTCAGCTGAGCAAAGACAGCACTTTTATTATGCATTTACGCCTGTGTGAGCTGCGTATTATAAATGACGCCACCTATCCTTGGTTCTTGTTAGTGCCAAGGCGCGCGGGATTAACCGAGCCACATCAGCTAAGTTTAGACGAGCAACACTTACTTACAATTGAAAGTCGACTTTTGTCACAAGCTATAGAAAAATGTTTCTCGCCTGCTAAGTTAAATATCGCAACCATAGGCAATATGGTCCCGCAACTGCATATGCATCATATTGCGAGATATGAGCACGACCCGGCATGGCCAAAACCAGTTTGGGGCTTTGCTGAGGCGATAGCGTATTCAGACAAAGATTTGCTCGAGCGAATTGATGCTTTGAAACAGTGTATATTTAAACTAAAAAACTAGCTTAGTAAAAATTAAAAGGATATTTCATGATTATTACGACAACGAATTCAATTGAAGGTAAAAATATTACTCAATACTGCGGTGTAGTAATTGGGGAAGCAATTATGGGCGCAAATGTATTCAAAGATTTATTTGCGTCTATTCGAGATATCGTAGGGGGGCGCTCTGGAGCCTATGAGGCAGAACTGACCAAAGCGCGGCAAATTGCATTCCAAGAGCTTGAGCGTGAAGGGCATATGCTCGGCGCTGACGCGGTTGTAGGTGTAGATTTGGATTATGAGGTTGTAGGTCAAAACGGCAGTATGTTAATGGTTAGTATTAGCGGCACTGCAGTTAAATTAGGATAGGTCTAAATTGGAGGTGCGAGCGTAAAAAAGCTGTGGCCAAATTTACGGAGTAATGCATGTCTGATTTTAAGCGCTCGCCAAGCACTGATAAAACCATTGAAATCCCTCAACAAGCATTCGATTGGTA
>CAYQMI010000062.1:0-13973 GCA_964418575.1 uncultured Glaciecola sp. | reverse complement strand
GCTATGCAGCGCAGCTTAGATCGCGATAAAATTGAGCAAGATTTCATGGCCGCGGCAACATGGCTGAAAAGTCACGAAAGAGGTAATGGCAAGCTCGGTGTGGTTGGTTTTTGTTTTGGCGGTTATATCAGTAATTTACTTGCGGCAACCATGCCAGAGCAAGTCGATGCAGCGGTACCTTATTACGGAACACCTGCATCTGAAGAATTACAAGCGCAGGTGAAAGGCCCTCTGTTAATACATTTTGCAGAGGAAGATAAAAGAGTGAATGCGACCTGGCCAGGCTATGAGGCCGTGCTGAAGGCCAGTGAAGCAGATTATCAAGCCTTCTTTTATGCGAATGCTCAACACGGCTTTCACAACGATTCAACGAGTCGCTACAGCCCTGAAGATGCTGAGCTTTCATGGCAAAGAACCTTGGGCTTTTTTGACAAACACTTGAGCGTATAGTAAGTGAAAAAGCGGCGAAAATAGGCTATTTAGTTCGTCTGTTTTCGCTCTCGCTTTTTTGAAGATATTACGGAAATTTATTTCATACCTCTCTAAGCAAAATTCAAGCTTGTAAATCAAAGATATTTTAAAGTTTTACGGCTTTTCGACCGACTACATAGACTGTAGTTATTTTTCTGAGGTCGTATGCGCTTATTTCTGTTGTTAATGTTGTTTGCGTTTGAAGCTGGCGCGTCTTTAAAAGTCAAAGTCCTCGATGAAAACGGCAAAGCTGTTGTTGATGCGGTAGTCGCTGTATCCGATTTAAATCCATCAGCAAATCCCACCAACCTTGATAGCCTGCCCATAGCGATTATGGACCAGATTAACATGGAGTTTAGACCACATGTTTTGGTGGTTAATCATAAACAGTTTGTTCGCTTTCCAAATAGTGACGATACGCGTCATCATGTGTACAGCTTTAGTAAACCCAAAGTGTTTGAGCTAAAACTTTTCAAAGGCACGCAAACCGAAGCGGTTGAGATGGATACCGCGGGTATTGTTGAGCTTGGCTGCAATATTCACGACCAAATGCTTGGGTACATTTATGTTGATGAGACAGGCAGTGCAGTTAAAACAAATCAAAGCGGCGTAGTAAATCTGAGTGTAAACACTCCTGCTAATGTGACCTTATGGCATCCGCGTCTTGATCATGCCAAAGGTGAATTACTGCAATTTAGCATAGATGAGTTAGATGCCGAGGGCTTTGCAAATATAAGAGTTTCGCTTAAACCTGATTTAAAAAAAGAGTCAAATACCTTTAAGCGTCGCTTTCAATCAGCTGACTCAAATTGATGTTGTTTATAAAAGGTCCATCCTCATTCAGGCAGCATATCCTCAAGTTGGTGCTTGGCCTTTTGGCTTTTACCTGCTCAGCTATTTTGGTCAATGTATGGATAAACACTACTCACTCCGGCAAAACACAAATATTTGATACCCTGAGTATTGGCGAGCGTGTGCTCAAACGTGTGTTTGTTAATCGAGAAACGCAGTTAGTGAGTTCGGCTCAGGTGCTTACCGACGACTTTGGCTTTAAACAAGCTGTAGCGACCGAAGACAGCAGCACGATAAAAAGCGTACTAAACAATCATGGTGCCAGAATTGAGGCTGATCTGATGGCGCTCATTAGCTTAGAGGGGGATTTATTGTCCTCCACCATTCCAATTTCCTCTGAGTATGAAAAACACCACCTGATCTCTGCGCAAAGAAAGCAAAAGGTCTTGGATACTGGAGGAAGCACAATATGGACGGTTATTCAGGGGCAGTTATATCAAGGGATACTATTGACAGTAGATGCACCGACGCCTATCGCCATCGCGCTGGTCGGGTTTAAGGTAGATAAAGCTTTGTTGCAAGACTTTGATAGCATCACGCAGCTCAACACTAGTATTCAATTTACGCTGCCCGATGGAAACCACTTTTCGGTGTCTAGTTTACCGCATGAGGAACAAGATAAAGTATTTGAGAGTGTTGACCAGGAATTGTCTTGGTTAGCATTAGGTTTATCTAAAAACCGCTATGTTTCTCGTGCTTTTAATTTGTTTGACGATAACTCAAACCCTGTAAAGGTAGTTGTAAGCGCAGATGTAGACGTTTTGTTTTCGACCTTTAAACGACTGCAAAGCAGTATTTTTGCAATATCGGTAGGGGCACTTCTACTAGCGGTATTGCTCAGTATTGCGCTTTCTCAAAGAATTATATCGCCTTTAAGTCGATTAGTTGGCATGACACAAAAATTAGCTAGCGGTGCATACGAGGATTTTGCGACAAAAAATCGTGGCATAAAGGAGTTAAATCAGCTCACTGAATCTTTTCAAATCATGCAAGGCAATATTCAAACTCGTGAATCTAAAATACGCTTCCAAGCTCAACACGATTTATCCACTGGTTTATATAATAGAGCACATGTTGCTCAACTTTTGTTGGCAAAGCTTTCAAGCAGCAAACACTTTCGCTTATTCGGGTTTAGCATACGCGGGTTCAGGCAACTGAATGACACCTTTGGCCACTTAAATGTTGATGTGTATTTGCGAGTATTCGCCGACAGGCTTAAAGACCTTGGAGGCGTTGCCTCTAGGATTTCGAGTAATGAGTTTTTATGGATCCCCGATGATCATCGCTATTTAGAAAAGCCTATGCAGGATGTTCTTGATATCGTGGCCGAGCCCATTCAAATCGACGAGATAGTGATGCAACCTCGCATAACATTGGTTGCACTTAACTGCCCCGAAGATGCAAAGACCACTGAAGCGCTGTTCACTCGAGTCAATATTGCCTTTGATGAGGCGATTAATTCAAATCAGTATTGTTTAGCCTTTAACCTTGAATACGAACAAAAGTATACCCGTCGACTCGATATCATAAAGCACCTGAAAATTGCGCTTGATGACATTGATTCAGAGTTATCAATGGTATACCAGCCAAAACTACATATTCGCTCGGGTAAGGTTAAACACCTTGAGGCGCTAATACGTTGGAATAGCAAGGTTTTGGGTTTTGTTCCGCCTGATGAATTTATAGAAATTGCTGAGCAAGCGAACTTAATTTATAAGCTGACTCAGTGGGTGATAAAAAGGGTAATCGCAGATCTCAAATTAATGCATGGGCAAGGATATAAACTATGCGCGGCAATTAATCTTTCAGCCAAAGATATAATGCAGGCAGATTTACTGCCATGGATCATGACACAGCTTTCTCAATCTGATCTGCCGATAGATGCGCTGTCTTTTGAGCTGACTGAAAGCGACCTCGTGAGCGATGCAAAAACTGCAGCAATGCATTTAAATGAATATAGAAACGCAGGTTTTCGCCTTGCTATCGACGATTTTGGTACAGGCTACTCGTCGCTTGCTTACCTACAAAATTTGCCTGTTTCAGACATTAAGATAGATAAGAGCTTTGTATTAAAGCTTGCCAGCAAGAAGGGTGACCAAAAGATAGTAAAAAGTATTATTGCACTTGCCAAGAGCTTTGATATGGAAGTAGTAGCTGAGGGCATAGAAGATCAAAATTCGCTAATGCTATTAAGCGAGTATGGCTGCGATTGGGCGCAGGGCTATCATATTTGCAGACCATGTTCGATTCCGCAGTTGCTAAGCTGGCTAACAGAGCATGTAGCAAATAATCAGGAGCAAAGCGACCATGCGTAATTTTTTTCTACTGGCATATTGTTTAATCGCACTGGGTAACGTTAATCAAGTAAGCGCAGCCGAGGGGAAGCTAATCGGAAGCGCCGGTTTAATTCAATTAGAAGGCAGTGGTGGTGGCGGTATTGTGCCTTGGGCTACGCTTGCAGGATACGATAGTCGGGATCAAATATCGATAAACGCGGTGGCAACTAGAGTAGATGTTGATGATTATCGCTTAAATATGCTTGGGGCATCCATCTCACTTTACGACCGTGTAGAGCTTTCAATTGCAAAACAGAAGTTCGAAGTGCCCGCTTTAAACACCGATATTGAACAATACATTTACGGCGCAAAATATCGGATTTATGGCGATGTAATTTACAGCGAGTTTCCTCAAATAAGCATAGGTTGGCAACACAAACGGCTAGAGGATGGCTCGCTTGCATCTCTTTTGGGCGCAGAAAATAGCAAAAGTGGGAATGACTTCTACCTTGCGGCTACTAAGGTGCACCTGGCTGCATTGATGGGATACAACGTTGTATGGAATGTTAGCGCGAGAGCCACTAAGGCAAATCAAATTGGTTTACTGGGGTTTGGCTCAAAAGAGCATGACAATTATAAAATTATGCTTGAAGCATCTGCAGGAGTATTACTTTCACGTCACCTAGCGGTTGGCTTTGAGTATAGGCAAAAACCCGACAATTTAGGCTTAGGAGAGAATGACTGGAAAGACTTTTTTGTTAGCTATATCCCTAATAAAAAAATCAATTTTACGCTCGCTTGGGCTGAGCTAGGAAGTATTGCAGGGGCAAGTGATCAGTCTGGCTTGTATTTATCTTTCAGTGGGAGCTTCAAATGATAGCGCGGATAGTAATTTTG
Organism: uncultured Glaciecola sp.; assembly: GCA_964418575.1. Taxonomy (GTDB): domain Bacteria; phylum Pseudomonadota; class Gammaproteobacteria; order Enterobacterales; family Alteromonadaceae; genus Glaciecola. The sequence goes on along the minus strand of CAYQMI010000062.1, from coordinate 9,477 downwards.
TTATGGCTGAGCATCTGCATTAGCGCCTGCAGCTCAAGCCCAAACTCCAATGAAACAACGGTGTATGAATCCTTAGGTGGTGAAGAAAAAATAGCAGAGATTGTAGACAACTTTATTGATGAAATTGAGCATAGCCCAGTGATCTTCCCTTACTTTGAGCGTTCTAACGTATCACGCTTTCGTGAAAAACTCACAGAGCATTTGTGTATGTTAACCGGCGGACCTTGTCAATACACAGGCGATAGCATGGAGAGAGTTCACGATGGCATGCAGATAACTGAAAGTGATTTTAACCTAGGTGTTGATTTGTTTATTAACGCTATGGATAAAGCGGGAGTGCCTCACCCATTGCAGAACAAAGTGATTGCAAGCATGGCGCCTACCCGCAAACATATTATATATCGTTAATTCTTAGTACTTATCATTATTTTCGTCGTCACCGTCATAGTCTGAATCAGGGCGTTTTTTGAAGTCTTTTGGTATCACAAACTTGTTGCTGTATTTAAGCAGTAATAAGTTACCTACGATAATTCCGAACACAAACACCACAATAACGATTATCCAAAACGTGCTCATATACATTTATCCTTTCACTAGGCTTAATTAGCTTTCCCTTTGTTATAGGTGTAGCGTTCAACGAGAGTTGATAACAGAGGAAGTACCGCCTCTTTTCCTAACATTTCACTATTGTCTAGCTGACTCGCTAAACCATCTATATCAAAGTCGTCCTGAATCTGTTGCGCTATGGGTTGATAACTAAGGTGCCAAGGCTCTCTTGCAACACCACCAAGGTACTCAGCATAGGGTAAATAAAAGCCATATTCTTCTGCATAGGATTCTACCCAACGAGCAAGCTCAGCACAGGGCCCGTCCTGCTCATATTCATCAGTTGTTAACTTAAAGTCATGAGACTGTTGAGTCACAGAGGCTTTGTCATAAAAATCGAAGTCAGTGCCCCAATGATGCCTGCTCGCGCCGGGTAGGGCAGACCAAAGCATTATGGCATGGATTTTTTCATCATCGCTTAGCTTTTCGGTCTCTAAGATTTTGCCATCGAGGGTATATAAAGGCAGTTCGCCACGCCATTTTCGATTCCATATAGATAGCTGCTTGTTAAAGCTACGGAAGCTACTGCAAATCTGGAAGTCTAAACCGATGTTGCCGGCAACCTCCTGCATCAATTTGAATGCATCGCGTACCTCGGGTAACAATGAGTGATGTTCATCCACACTGCATACGTGAGAATCGTCAACGCCCATTATTTGTTGATGATTAATCATTTCGCTACCTTAATGGAGTTTAAAAAAGGGCTATGTATGCTTTATACGTAGCTGAAGTCGATTAAGCAACACCAAAGATTTCACTGTATAGGGCAGGGCTGAAACCCACATGAGAGTCCTTGGTCCGCACCAAAATTGGTCGTTTAATAATAGAGCTATTATTGACTAATAATTCAGGTGCATTTGTGATGCTTAAGCTGTCTTTTTCTTCCTGAGACAACTTGCGATAGGTCGTTCCACGTTTGTTTACGATAGTATCAAGCCCATGTTTTTCCAGCATTTCCTTTAAAAAGTCCACGCTAGGTGCTTGTTTTTTATAATCATAAAATTCGTATTCGATGCCGTGACTGTCTAGCCATTTTTTTGCTTTTTTTACCGTATCGCAGTTGTTAATGCCATAAAGAGTTGTCATAAATTGCGTAGCCTTACAGGGTGCTAAATTAGTTGAAAGTGAATATATTTCGCTTGATTACCGCTTTAATTATAAAAAACGGTATCCGGCGCTTTTGAGAGCTTCAATTGCGTTATCTAGGCTTTCTTGTTTTACCAAAAAGTAGTCAGTTTCGAAGGTGGATACCACAAAAATACTCACTTTCGCTTTTGCTAGTACGCCTCCTATTTCTGCCATAATACCTACCATCGACAAATTTAAAGGGCCAAGTACTTCGAGTACTCGCCAATCGTAGTCTGTTTCTTCTGCTTCTATTCTGAGCTTTTGCGGAACAACGAGGGAGAGCTCATCGTTTGTTTTGCCAATAAAGTAAACGTCGCATTGCAGCACTTGTGCAGGAATTGCATGAGTCACATCAAGGCTGTGAATGGCAAAGGTATCGTTTAACACTTGAAGAGTTTGTTTGGGCACAATTTCACCTTATTCAGTTTATCCACTTTATCTGTGGATAAGCTTGTGTAGTATATTGGGGTTAGTCAATAACGCTATGAAAACTATAACAAAAATTATCTGTTCAGAATACAGACAAGCTGGAATTATTCTCTACAATCATGAATAATTATTGTTCATTTCGCTTATAAATTAGCATAATAAAAGAAAAAAGGGACAAGCGATGCAGGCACTTTCCGTCTACGCAGGGCCAAGGGCACTTAAAACCATCAAAGAGCAAGGGATCAAACCTGAAATGTTTAGCACAGTGCTAGGCGCATCAGGCGGGCCGAAATGGTTTGTGCTGTATGGCCTTGATAAAGTGCTATTTAGCCAGTTTATGGACAACAGCAACAAACCAATAGATATCATCGGTTCCTCTATTGGTGCATTTCGTGGCGCATGTTTTGCGCACAGCGATACGACTGCTGCAATAGAACGTCTAGCAAAACGCTACAGCAACACTGTTTATTCTGATAAACCAAATGTAAAAGAGATAACCGATAAAGGTGTTGCACTGCTTGATTACTTAATGGGCGAGCAGGGCGTGGACGAGGTGCTTCTGCAAAAAAACAAGCGCCTACACATCGTTGTCGCAAAGAGTAAGGGCATAGCGGCAAAAGAGCTACGATGGCAACAAGGCCCTGCGCTTGGCCTTGCGGCAGCGCGCAATGCAATAGGGCGGGCTAAACTGCAAAAAAGTTTTACGCGCGTGGTGTTCTCTAATACTGATTCGCTGTTTCCCTTTTCTGAGCAAGTTCCTTTGAAAACTGAGCACGTGCGACTAAGTCGCGAAAACATGCTGATGTCGTTAATGGCAACAGGCTCTATTCCTATGGTTATTCAAGGTGTTCCCGATATTCCCGGGGCAGGTAAAGGTATTTATCGAGACGGCGGTATTATTGACTATCATTTTGATATGCAAATAAAAACGCCTGATTTAGTGCTATATCCACATTTTGCAAAAACACCCATTCCCGGCTGGTTCGACAAAGCCTTAAAGAAGCGTCAGTGTCATCCATCAAGTTACGACAACGTAGTGATGATAGTGCCTAGCGACGAGTTTATTGCTGGCTTACCTTATCAAAAAATCCCCGATAGAAAAGACTTTACCGATATGCCAGCAGAGCAAAGAATTGCGTATTGGCATAAAACAATGGCCGAGTCAGAACGTTTGGGCGAAGCATTCTTAAATTGGGTGAATAGTCCAAATCCTGAGGAAATTGTTCAAGCAATAAGCTTGCAGCGGTAAAGCAACAAAAAGCGCTTGCGAAATGATAGTGTCATAGCTATTATACGCGCCGCTGTTAAGTTCAAAGCGTCTGCTTTATACCTAGCGGTTCTTCAAGTCTAAACTCGATAGATTTTGCGCCTATAGCTCAGTTGGTTAGAGCGCTACCTTGACATGGTAGAGGTCCCCTGTTCGAGTCAGGGTAGGCGCACCACCTATTTTTACTACAAACACTCATACTTCAGTCAGCAAGCTTTGAAAGCGGTTTAATTTGCAAGCGTATTCATGGATTACAAACCGTGCAATACATAGCCGATGCACTCGTAGTTTCAGTATCCTGTTCTTCGGTAAACCCGCACACATCGCACTTAAGGCTAAGTGGTGCCCGTTTTGTGCTTTCACTGCCGCATAACTCACAGGGCAAGAATCGAATATTTTTGGGGTCGAGCTTCTCAACAAAGTTTACGCTGTCGCATTTAGGGCAAGTGCTTTGTAATCTGCGCACTAAATCTTTTGCTGCCATGGCAATAGTGGTTTGACGAGCAGGGCAGTTCATGGCTCTAAAATCTGGCTCTATATTGCAGGGCCATGTTGTGATATTTTCTAATAAATCACTGTAATCGAGGCCTTTGACCCAGCCTTGGCTTTGTTCAAGCATCCATTTTTGAGTTTGGCCATAGTGCTCAATAAAGGGCTGCATTTTTTCTGCTAGTTCGACTTCGTCTTTGGCTTCAATGCCTCTTAAGCCTATAAATTGCTCGGCAAATGCAATTATCTCAAGCTTATTCTCGGTATCTACAAATGCGAGCACTTCATGATTCACCGTAACACCCGTGATCATACTGTTAAAGCTGCCCTCGCTGCCCATGCCCTGTGTTAGGCCTGTTAGTTCGCAAGCGAGGTAGGCTTTTTTAAAGGCTGTTTCAACGGGCGAGAGTTTTCGCGCTACAGTGTTATCAAATGTCCCCAAGGTATCGGTGTCGAAGGCGTCTGTTGAAACAATATCTACGCTAAACACTTCGCAAAGCACCGGTTCAATAACGCGTGCTTTGTCGTGTTTTGTAAGGAGCGCAACTTTTGATTGAAGCGGGGACTTTGCTGTGTTTGGATGTTTACTTGCCATGGTCTATATTTGCGCTAAGGCGTTTTCTATATCAGCTAATAAATCATCGGCACGCTCGCAGCCAACACTAAACCTAACAACGCCCTCTGGGATTTTATCCGTTCCCCAACGCGCGCGGCGCTCAGCAGTGCTATGCACACCACCAAAACTTGTGGCTTCGTGCACTAATGCGCAGGCTTTCAAAAACTTGTCTGCAGCCTCTTTGTTAGCGAGTTCAAAGCTGATAATAAAACCGAAAAGCAACTGCTGCGCTTTCGCAATTCCATACGATGGGTCATTAACAAGGCCGGGGTAGCGTATGGACTTCACTTTAGGGTGCTCACTAAGCGCTTCTGCTATTATTTGCGCATTGTTACACATACGCTCTAAACGCACGTCTAATGTGGATAAGCTGCGATGCACTAACCACGTTTCCATTGGGCCAGGAATATTGCCTGAATACTTTCTCCAGTCTCTGATGGTATTGCAAAGTTCAGTATTGTTGCTGGACACATGACCAAACACCACATCGCTGTGGCCGTTTACTGCTTTAGTATCGGCGCACATGCTTATGTCGGCACCAAGAGAGAGAGCTTGCTGGCCTAAAAAGGTAAGCGTGGTGTTATCAATGGCTAGGATACCGCCTTGGCGATGGATTTTGTCTGCAGCTAATCGAATATCGAAAGTATCGAGCATAGGGTTGCTCGGCGTCTCTAAAAGCGCTAAATCTATGTCATCAAAATCGAATGTATCTATTTCTTTAGTCGCAATCGTTATAAGTTTCACACCAAATTTTACTAAATACTGCTCAGTGTAATATCGCACAGGCGCATAGCCATCACTGGGTAATAAAATGGTTTGCCCAGGCTTCACTAAACTTGTCAAAATCGCCGCCGCTGCCGACATACCAGATGGAAAAATAATCGTCTCGCCGCCTTCTAATTCAGCAATGCCTTGTTCAAGTGCACTCCAAGTGGGTTGTCCAAAGCGGCCATATTGATAGGAGTCTGGGTCAACTTCACCCGACAGGTGAAAGGTGCTGGCAAACTCAGGCCCATTACGAAAGGCTCGGCCATTTGCCGCAGCTGGGGCACCAGCATTGATGCTTAAAGAATTAAGGGAGGGCTTACGAGCCATGAAAACTCTCTTTAAAGTAAAATTATTATGCACGAATGTTAGCACAGTGGTACAGCGGTGCATCTATCAAAGACATAATATTCATGCGATTGAATGATGTCTATCTTGCTTAACAATCGGCAGATATTTCCTTATACTAATCGTAATCGTATTCGCCGAATTTTACGTACCTCTATACCTTGTTCATTTGAGCGTATTATCTCTGCTGCTCACGAATTTAAATAACTGAGACTGTTTTATAAAATACAGTTGCTGTGTAAGCAATATTGCCACTGCAGTAAATATCGTAGTTTAAAAAGGAAAAAAATGCGTAATACTATCACTGAAACCGTTACCAAAGTGCATCATTGGAACGATACCTTATTTAGCTTTAATACAACGCGCGGAAGTAGTTTTACCTTTGAAAATGGTCAATTTGTGATGATTGGCTTAGAGGTAGACGGGCGTCCTCTGCTGCGCGCATATAGTATTGCCAGTGCAAATTACGAAGAAGAGCTTGAGTTTTTTAGTATCAAAGTACCGGACGGCGCGCTGACATCGCGCTTGCAAAAAATTGGAGTGGGCGATGAAGTCATACTCACCACCAAAGCAACAGGTACGCTAGTGCCCGGTTATTTAAAGCCCGGTAAACATTTGTATTTACTTAGTTCCGGTACCGGTTTAGCGCCGTTTATGAGCATTATTAAAGACCCTTTCATCTACGATGCGTATGAAAAGGTGATTTTGGTTCATAGCGTACGTTATGTGTCTGAGCTTGCGTATAAAGACGAGATTGAAAATGAACTGCCGAATAATGAATACTTTGGCGAAGAAGTAAAAAATAAATTGTTGTATTACCCTACCGTTACGCGTGAGGATTTTCATTATCAAAGCGCCAATGAGCAAGAAAACGAAAGTAGCCACCATAAGCGCATTACAACCTTGTTAACCTCTGGTCAACTTACTGACGATCTTGGCTTGCCAGAAATAGACCCAGAGGTCGACAGGTTTATGATTTGTGGTAACAACGACATGCTGCAAGATTTGATGACCATTTTAGACGACCATGGCTTTAATAAAGCAAACTCTCGTTCTTTAGGAGAGTATGTTATTGAACAGGCCTTTATTGAAAAATAGTAACGAAAAGTAAAAACGAATAGCAGTAAAAAAGCCGCTAAGTATACCTTAGCGGCTTTTGTCATTTAACCCACTCTTTTTAACTCAGATCAGAACTGATAAGACATACTCAAGCGCGCATTTACCGGCTCGCCGATGCTGATATTGTTGTCGTTATGTGCTGATGGAAAGTATTCCTCGTCCAATAAATTTTCAACGTTCAACTGTATTTGCAAATCTTCAGACACATCGTAATAAACTGCTGCGTCTACTCGCGTAAAATCAGGTAGTTCTACATTGTTACTCAACGAAGCAAACTGCTCAGACTGATAGATCACGCCTAAGCCAAAGGCCCATTGCTCATTTAATGAGTATTTATTCCATACAGTAAACATATTCTCAGGCACTTGCGACAAGGTGCGGTTACCAATGGTGTTGCCTAGAACTCGACCTGTTTCTTCGGCATCTAAGTGACTGTATCCCGCATTTATTTGCCATGCGTCGGTCACATAACCAACAAGCTGTGCTTCAAAACCTTTTGTTTCAGTACCCGTAATAAGTGAGTTTTCAGGGTTGTTTGGGTCAGTTACTGTGCCGTTTTCACGGGTCACTTCAAACCATGCAGTGGTGAAGCTTAACTTATCGCTTATATTCCACTTTAAACCCACTTCACGGTTTTCAAACTCTTCAGGCTCTAGAGCTTGAGTGCTTAACGAAAGAGACAAGAACTGATCCCCAGAGCGAGGTAAAAATGAACGGCTTAAGCTGACATAGAATGAAAGCGCGTCAAAAGGCTTGTATATCGCGCCAAGTCTTGGCGAAAGTTCAGTGTCTTTGCGTCCTAAAAAGCCGTCGTTGCCATCGCCGCTGCCGTTGTTGATTTCTATTCTATCTTCTACGTCGATATCAAAACTGTCGTAACGTAGGCCCGCTACAATAATGAAGTGATCATTAATCGTGATTTCGTCTTGTAAAAACACAGAGCTAAAGCTCACATCTGAGCTGCGGTCTCTCACAAAGTCGGTAAAGCCAACCTGTGGAATAACTAGCGGATCGCTAAAATCAAAGGTAATTTGGTCATCGTTACTGTCTGGAAAGAGCGTGTCTCTTCGGTTATTGCTGGTATCTTGTTTACCATACTCAGCACCAATCAATAGAGTATGCATTAAAAACCCGGTGTCAAACTGACCTACCGCGTTAAATTGTGCGATAAAGTTTTCACGCTCCGTTGCATCTGCATAACCATCAAGTGTTACGGTATTGTCTACATCGTTGAAGCCAGTTGGATACAGGTTCTGATAAAACTTATCAAAATCCGCATACTGCAAAGTCGTATTAATTGACCAAGTTTCTGATACTTGATGGTCTAATCTTCCGCGAAATACGTGAGCCTGAAGGGTAGTGGTGTTTAAATCGGTAGAACCGAAAAAGACATCTTCTACACCTTCAAGAGGTGCACCATTTAAAGACGGAACACCACGGTCAACAACGCGGTCATCGTCGATATACTCGTACGATAAAACAAGCTGCGTAACATCGCTTAAGTTATTGGTATACGTAGGGTTGATTGCAAAGCGGTTGCCATCGTATTCGTCGCGATGATTTTCTAAATGCTCATAAAAACCGTTTATTCTCAATGCTTGGGTGTCAGTTAAGCTAACGTTATGGTCTACAGCGACTTGTGCATTGGCAAATGTGTCGAGATTTGCGTTTATGTGAGTAAACTGCTCTTTTGTTTCGGCAGTCTTGGTTACGCGGTTTACGATACCACCGCCACCACCACGGCCAAATAAAAGGGCATTTGAACCACGAAGAATTTCAACTCGCTGTAAGTTGTATAGAGGACGGTAGTACTGTACGTCATCGCGCAAACCATCAATAAAGAAGTCGGCTGTTGTGTTTTGTCCACGAATGGTCATTTGGTCTCTATGACCTTCACCTTGACCAATGGACGCGCCAGGCGTGTATTGCAAAATATCCGCTATGGACACAAAGCCTTGCTCTGCAATTTGCTCACTTGATATCACCGATAAAGACTGGGGCACATCTACCAATAGAGTAGGGGTTTTAAGTGCGTCAGCATTTTGCTGACCAAAGTAGGCCCCACGTACTGTAATTCTCTCAATTTCTGCAGCAGCGACAACGCCTGTGCCAACTGTAGCTTGAGGCTTAGCTACAACTGCTGGTGATAAAGAAGATAGGGCAATAGCGACGGCTGAACCAATCAATGTGTTTCGGAAAATAGTCTCGGTCATGAACTTACAAATTGTCTGTATTTGCTAAAACGTGACGAGAGTGTATTGGTTATGCAAATGAGAGTCAATCGCATTTGCGTTAAGAATAGGAAAATATTTTAAATCTGTATTGATTGTCTTACACCGGAATAAATCGCATAGTAAAAGTGATTAAAGGTTTTAATTATCAGTAACTTTTACCATACTAAGAAAATAATGCTGATGATTGAAGTGGGTTTATGCAGAAAAAGATTATAGTCACCGGTGGTAGTTCAGGCATTGGCCTGGCCATTGTAAAGCACTTTGTAAACACTGGTGAGATAGTATTTAACCTCGATATCGCACCAAGTGAACAGGGTATTTTCATGCAATGTGATATGACCGATCATCTGGCTGTGAAGAAAACCATCGAAGAAATAGCGCAGCATGAGCCTCAAGGTTTAATTGATGCGTTGGTGTGTAACGCTGGTGCACATATGTCAGCGAATATTGAGCAAACCGATGAAGCAGCCTTCCTA
>CAYQMI010000061.1:0-22331 GCA_964418575.1 uncultured Glaciecola sp. | reverse complement strand
GGCCATAGTCTATGGTCTCACCGCTAATGAGCATATTGTCGGTATTCATCACGCCGTGAATAAAGCCTAGGCTCATCCATTTAGCAATTAAAGTGGCTTGCGCGCTTATTGCGGATTTTAAGAGTTCGAGGGTTTTACTGCCATGGTCGCTTATATGCGGGAAATGCCTGTTGATACAAAAGTCGATGAGTTTTTCGACTACGTCGTATTGTTCGCGCGCAGCAAAAAATTGAAACGTGCCTATACGGATTTGACTTGCAGAGGTGCGGGCTAGCACGGCTCCTCTTTGTGGCGGATTACGATAAACTGTTTCTCCTGTGCCCACAACCGCAAGCGAGCGTGTGGTAGGCACCTTCAGTGCTGCCATAGCCTCTGAAATCAGCACCTCTCTAAGCATTGGCCCTAAAGCTGCTTTGCCATCTCCACCGCGAGAAAAGGGCGTGGGCCCGCTGCCTTTTAGATCTAACTCAAAAAGCTTTCCCTCACTATTTACCAGCTCACCCAACACCATCGCTCGCCCATCTCCGAGTTGCGGGTTAAATTGGCCAAACTGATGCCCTGCATAGGCTTGTGCAATGGGTTTAGCATCTAAGGGCAGTGCTTGACCAGAAAAGAGATCAGCCAAAGCTTCGTCTGATTCAGGAAAGTTTGCTTGAAACTCACTCGCTAAGTGCTGGTTAAAATATAAAAGCTGAGGTTGTGCAAATGTTAAGGCCTCTGCGTCCATCGCGCACTCGTGTAGAGTGCTTGAAAATATTTGTTTGAGACCTAGCTTGTAGTTTGCCTTTGCCATGTGTTGCCTGTTTGGGATTAGCGAGTGCGGTAAAGGTTATTAAGTACAAGGGCGAAATAAGATCAGGTGCGCGAGCCGAAAGCACATATGTGCGGGGAATACTGAAATCAATAATTAAGAATTGCTTTAACTAATACTATTACCATACCTTGCTTTCGACTTCTTTTGGGTATAAACCCGCATAAATTAGCTGTAGTAGCTGCGCAATATATGCTTTGAAGTATAGATTAAAATTAAATCTCTACTGTTTGTTTTTTGGAGACAAAACTAGCTTATTTAATAAGCCAATCGCAATTAAAATCACTGCCAAAATAACAAGCTCTTGCCAGAGTTTAAGGCCTTCGATTCTTGACAAAACGAGACCTGACACGAAACCCAATAGAACAATAATAGTTGACTTCATGTTGTTAGTTCTTCCTATGTTACGTTGGAGTTATCGCCCAGTTGCATATTACTATGCTACTGGGCGCTATTATTACAATAAAGGATTAAAGTTTTCGCGATTCTCTTCAAAATATCGGACACTGTTACTGTGATCTCCTACCGAGAATTCCTCAACGTACTGCCCGAAAGATTCTACAAGGCCATCTACTGCTTTTGATGCCACATATCCTGCGAAAAACTGCCATACAAAGCCGCCTGTTACGTGTTCTTGTTCGTTAACTGATATACTTTCTATCTTTTACTTCCTTTTAAAGTATGGATTGAAAATGTTTTATTACATGTAAATAACTACATCTTCATGCTGATTACTAAAAATAAGGCTCGATAATCATTCTAGACTTCGCAAATGGTTTGCTGATGTTTAAATGATGTATACATGATAATAAAACCAATATCTTCCTGTAACTGTCCATCAGTAGCGATTAATGTGTCTAGCGAAGTCTGTGAAGTTCGAAACGAACAATTTCGAACATAAAAAAAGTGCCTAGTACTCCTAATCATATGAAAAATTCAAAATTCCCACAGTTGGCTAATTTCCCAACCTAAATGAAAATGATCATGTTGATCATTTTCAACATAACAACATAAATCCAAAAGTCCTGTTGACATTTAGACGTCTATACGGCAAATTGACCTCATGAAAATAATTCTAAAAACTAACGACATGATGCGTATTATGACCATTACCACCTCTATTGAGGGCGGTCGTTAGCTTGTGCCATTTGTATAGTTAACGAAAGCCCGCAAAATGCGGGCTTTTTTGTTGGTGGTAAAAAAAGTTTATTACAGTAATTTACAGAGCGAGGAGTCTCTCATGAAGGTGTTAAAGTTTGGTGGTTCATCATTGGCCGATGCGGCGCGTTATATGCGCGTTTTCGAGATTAGCCGAGCCACGCACGAACTTGAAGGGGCTGCGGTTGTGTTATCTGCGCCCAAAGGAGTGACCAACGCGCTGTCTTTGTTATGCGAGCAAGCACAAAGTGGGAAAGATTATCGAGAGTTACTCGCTAAACTCAACATGACCCTCACCAGCATCGCCGACGAACTTCACCAATCACTTCCCAATTTAAACTACAAAGACCTTTCCGCTTTTATTGACGAAAAATTAGAATTACTTACCCAGCAATTGCAAGGCATTGCCTTACTTAAAAGCTGCCCAGATCAAGTTACCGCCAGTATTTTAAGTATGGGCGAGTACGTGAGTGTGAGGATTTTCAGCGAAATTTTAAGCGCGCATCAGGTAAGTAACCTTATAATCGACCCCGTTGAATACGTGCAGGCAACAGGCGATTACCTTGACAGCTTGGCACAGCTTGATATTTCAAGAGCAAAGTTTGCCGATGTAGACGTAAGTGGTGCACAGTTTCTAATTATGCCAGGCTTTGTTGCAGCCAACGAAGAAGGCGAAAAAGTCACTTTAGGTCGCAATGGTTCTGATTATTCCGCTGCCATTTTAGCAGCATGTATTAACGCTTCATGTTGCGAAATTTGGACCGACGTAGACGGTGTTTATAATGCCGATCCTAACCAAGTTGATGGCGCAGTATTGCTCGATAAACTGACCTATCAAGAGGCGATGGAGCTGTCTTATTTTGGTGCAAAAGTGCTGCACCCGAAAACCATTGGACCTATCGCGCAGTTTTCGATTCCTTGCTTAATTCGCAATACGCTTAACCCCGCAGCGCCCGGTACACTTATCAGCCATGAAAAAAGCGAGCTTTGGACCAGCGTTAAAGGTATTTCTCACCTTGAAGACATTGTTATGTTCAATGTCTCAGGCCCGGGCATGAAGGGTATGGTGGGTATGGCGAGTCGCATCTTTGATGTGATTTCTAAAGGTAATATTTCCATTTCGTTAATCACGCAGTCTTCTTCGGAATACAGTATCAGTTTTTGTATTGCGCAAAAAAACGCACAGCGTGCTTTCGAACTACTAGAGGAGAACTTTGCGCTAGAGCTGAACAATCAGTTACTAGAGCCTATCGAAATGCGTGAAAATTTAGCAATTGTTACCTTAGTGGGTGACGGTATGCGCCAGTCTAACGGCTTGGCGGCTAAGTTTTTCAATGCATTAGCACAGGCGAGGATTAACAACGTGGCAATCGCGCAGGGTTCTTCAGAACGTTCTATTTCAACGGTAATCGAAAACAGTAAAGCGAAAAAAGCGGTGAAGGTGATTCACCAAAACTTCTTTGCAAACCTCAATACTATCGACGCATTCTTTGTAGGCTGTGGTTTAGTAGGAAAAGAGTTGCTGGCGCAAATTGCCAAGCAACAAAGCATTTTATTAGACAAAAATATCAAGCTTATGGTGTATGGTATTGCCAACAGTAAAGCTTGTTTGCTAGATGCCAATGGCATCGGCGTAAATGGTGAGTGGGAGGGTAAATTGGCACAAGCCGACTCGCCACTTTCACTTGAAAAACTCACGCAATTTGTTGTGAGTAACAGCCTAACTAATCCAGTTATTGTTGACTGTACTAGTAGCCAAGACATTGCCGACATGTACCTTGATTTTATGGATGCTGGTTTTCATGTGGTAACGCCCAATAAAAAGGCGAACACCTCTTCTTACGAGCGTTATCAGGCGCTACATAAAACGGCCCTTAATAACAATCTTCAGTACTTATACGAAACCACGGTTGGCGCGGGCTTACCTGTTATTGATAATTTACAAAAGCTAGTGATTGCTGGCGATGAACTGCGTAAGTTTGAAGGAATTTTATCGGGCTCACTGTCGTTTGTATTTGGCAAGTTAGACGAGGGTTTGAGTTTGTCACAGGCCACAGAGATAGCTAAAGCAAACGGTTTTACTGAGCCTGATCCAAGAGACGATTTAAGCGGCATGGATGTGGCGCGCAAGCTCCTTATTATGGCGCGTGAGGCAGGCATGTCTCTAGAGCTAAGTGATATTCAGATTGAGTCGGTTTTGCCACCAAGCTTTGACGATAGCGGCGATGTGGCTGACTTTATGGCCAAGTTACCTAGTTTAGACGCCACTATTCAAGCTAAAGTGGATGATGCAAAAGCAAGCAACGAAGTGCTGCGTTATGTTGGCGCCATTGAAAACGGCAAGTGCACGGTTAGCATTCAGTCGGTGCCGCTCACTCATCCCTTAGCGGCGGTAAAAGACGGTGAAAACGCACTGGCAATACATTCAAGATATTATCAACCCATCCCGTACGTCATACGCGGCTATGGCGCTGGGGCAACGGTAACCGCCGCTGGTGTATTTGCCGATTTACTTCGCACTATGCCAATGCAACAGGAATATAGGTAATGAGTGGCGCAGCAAAAAGCACACGCGGTTTCGCTCCCGCCTCAATTGGTAATGTTAGTTTAGGTTTTGATATTTTGGGTGCAGCACTTAAACCTATTAACGGCGAGTTGCTAGGGGATTGGGTTGAGGTAACAGACGCCGATAAGTTTTCTTTAACATGTGACGGCCGTTTTGCCGATAGATTACCGCTAGGTGAAAAAAACAATATTGTTACCCGCTGCTATGAGTTCTTTCAGCAGGCTTTGGCTAAGAATAATCTGCCAGCCTTACAAGTGAAAATGCATTTGCACAAAGCTTTGCCCATTGGCAGTGGTTTAGGCTCCAGTGCCGCTTCTATTGTGGCTGCGTTTTATGCCTTGAATGAACATGCGAATCAGGCTTTTGGCGAAGATGCTCTGCTTGAAATGATGGGCGAACTTGAAGGGCAAATTAGCGGCAGCGTACATTACGACAATGTTGCACCAAGCTACGTGGGCGGCATGACCTTAATGACAGGGCAGAGCAGCCCAATATGCACTACCTTGCCGGTATTTGAAGACTGGTACTGGGTTGCATGTTACTCAGGCTTATCGGTATCAACCGCTGCCGCCAGAGATATTTTGCCGAAACAATACGATTTAGCCACGGCCTTAGCATTTGGCCGCCAAATTGGCGTATTTGTGCATGCATTATATGCAAACAACAGAGTACTTGCCGCCTCAGTAATGCAAGATGTGATTGCTGAGGAACACCGCAAGAGTTTGTTACCAAAGTTTGATGAAGCACGTTCCTATAGTATGGAGCAAAACGCGTTAGCCTTCGGTATTTCTGGCTCTGGCCCTACCGTATTTGCGGTAAGTGATAATTTAGACGATGCAAAACGCATCCAAACTTGGTTAAATAGCCATTATATTCAAAACGATGATGGCTTTAGCCACATCTGCACAATAGACAGCGCTGGCGCACGAGTGATTGCGCCATAAAGGTAAGATCTATTGACTCTTACACATAGGAAAAACTAGTGGAATTAGAGAACTTAAAATTAGCATCCGACAAAGTGTCGTTTGCAGAAGCGGTTAAAAAAGGCTTAGGAAAGCAGCAGGGCCTGTATTTTCCAACAGATCTAAAGCCAATGGATAACATTGATGCTTTACTAGAGATGCCCCTTGTTGAGCGCAGCCAAACCATTATAAAACACCTTATTGGTGATGAAATGTCGCCGGTGCTAATTGATGAGCTCATTGCAAATGCTTTTACTTTTCCAGCGCCTTTAGCAAAGGTAAAAGATGGAATTTACTGTTTAGAGCTGTTTCATGGTCCAACTTTAGCATTTAAAGACTTTGGCGGCCGATTTATGGCTCAAACCCTGTCTAATATCAGCGAAGGTAAGCCGGTAACTATACTAACCGCAACATCAGGAGATACCGGGGCTGCGGTAGCGCATGCCTTTTATGGTATTGAGAATATCAATGTGGTGATTTTGTTTCCAAAAGGCAAAATCAGCCCACTACAAGAAAAGCTTTTTACTACGCTAGGCGGCAATATCCATACCCTTGCTATCGACGGCGACTTTGACGCCTGCCAACAGTTGGTTAAAACCGCCTTTGACGATGACGAAGTGCGTGAGGGTTTGCATTTAAACTCGGCAAATTCTATCAATATAAGCCGCCTGCTCGCGCAGGTTTGCTATTACTTTGAAGCGGTCGCTCAACTTCCAAAAGAGCAGCAAGACAAAGCGGTATTTGCAGTGCCAAGCGGTAATTTTGGTAATTTAACAGCTGGTATTATTGCTAAAACATTGGGACTGCCGATTAAGCGCTTTATTGGTGCAACGAATGCTAACGATACGGTACCTCGCTATTTGCTTACGGGTGAATGGCAGCCTAAGCCTACCGTAGCGACCATGTCGAATGCGATGGATGTGAGCCAACCTAACAATTGGCCGCGTATCGAGGCTTTAGTTGAAAAGGGCTACTTTGATAAATCCTTTTTAAGCGGCGAGTCGGTTGATGAAGACTACACTCAAGTTGCTATGAAGCAGCTACAGGCTTTGGGTTACATTAGTGAGCCTCACGCAGCGATTGGTTATCGCGCTCTTACTCGTCAGCTACAAGAAGACGAAGTGGGTATATTTTTAGGTACTGCCCACCCAGCTAAATTCAGAGAAACTGTTGAGAACGTGCTCGGGCAGCCTATCCATTTGCCCCAAGCGCTTGTAGATTGCGCTGGCAAGGCGTCATTAGCAGGTGAGCAAGGTCCAGAATATGAGGCTTTAAAAGCTTACATGTTTGCGACCTTAGGCGATAAGCAAGGGTCTTAATGACGCAAGCAAATAGCCAACTGAGCTGGAAAGCGCTCCTGGGCGATGAAAAACAAAAGCCATACTTTCAGTCTTTAATGGCTTTTGTTGAGCAGGAGCGAGCCCTGCCAATACCCATTTATCCGGCAAAAGAAGATGTATTTAACGCGTTTAAATTTTGCGAGGCTGATGAGGTAAAAGTAGTGATTATTGGTCAAGACCCATATCACGGGCCTAACCAGGCTCATGGTTTATGTTTTTCGGTTAAAAAAGGCAATCCTATCCCGCCGTCTTTGCGCAATATTTATAAAGAGTTAGCACAAGATGTTGAGGGTTTTAAGAGCCCCGAGCATGGTGAATTGACTAAATGGGCAGAGCAGGGCGTGTTATTGCTTAACACGGTATTCACTGTGCGAGATGGCCAAGCTCATTCTCATAAAAACAAAGGTTGGGAAACATTCACCGACACGGTGATTTCTCAACTCAGTGAGCATAGCTCTAACTTAGTGTTTCTGCTTTGGGGCGGCCCTGCGCAAAAGAAAGCGAGCTTAATAGATAGCTCTAAACACCACATTTTAACAGCAGCACACCCGTCACCACTATCGGCTTATCGAGGCTTTCTAGGGTGTGGACATTTTAGCGAGTGTAATCGCATACTTACCAAACATGTTCGCATGCCAATTGACTGGCAAGTTTAATTTGGGAAGTCCACATCGTCATTCCCGCAGCCCCTATCGTCATTCCCGCGGAGGCGGGAACCTCAAAAAACAACAAGCGTACTCCAACTCAGCAGTGAATTTGAACGACTATTGTAGGGTTAGGAGATTCCTGCCTTCGCAGGAATGACGGCGATGTTAGCCGTCATTGCGGAGGTGTTAGCCGTCATTGCGGAGGTGTTAGCCGTCATTGCGGAGGTGTTAGCCATCATTGCGGAGGTGTTAGCCATCATTGCGGCGGTTTTTGCAACAATTTTGGCGGTACCAGAGACTAATGCGGCAGGTTCAACCACAAGTGCGATGGTTATAGTTGCAACAACGGTTGTTGCAGCAAAAAGTTTGGTTATTTAACGGGCCATATGTTCTAGTTCGTATTCTAAGCCTAAGTCCATATCAGTGAGTTCTTGCTTTAAGCGGTATTTGTCTTTTATTGCTTCGATTTCGCGCCATTTGCGCTTTTTAGCCTTTCCTTTGGTGGGACGAGTTTCGTTATCAATTACAGAGAGAATTTCTACTGAATCCATATTCGGATGCTCCTATCAGCTATTTCGAACGTGCGGTGAGTTGTTGTCCATATACTACTCATCACCTAATTGCGTTGATATTTCCTGCACAAGAGGACCTCATCAACACTGTATAGTTTGTACCATAGTTAGCGGTCTTTTTAAATAAATAACGTTAAGAGTATGTTAAATTTTTATGACGCTTTTATGAACAAGGATAAGCGAAGGAGGCGTGAGGCTTGATGTTTAAACCAAGCCTCGGGGATTCTATTGATTGTTAATAAAGTGTTGAATGAGTTTTGCGGTAGAGGCATCAACGCCATCTAAGCTCATGTCGCCTTCGATCATATCGAAAACATCATTGCCCAGTACCTTACCTAACTCAACGCCCCATTGATCAAAGGAATTTAAGTCCCATACGCAGCCTTGTACTAGCACCTTGTGTTCATACAAAGCAATAAGTGCGCCAAGGGACTTAGGCGTCACTTCATCAAAGAGCAACATATTGCTAGGGTGGTTGCCAGGCATGGTTTTGTGGGCCGCTAAAGATAGTTTTTCTGACTCAGATAAGTCAGAGCCCGATAAATCATCGAGGCATTCTTCAAAGGTTTTGCCCTGCATTAGTGCTTGTGCCTGTCCAAAACAGTTCGAAGCAAGCATATTGTGATGAGTATCGTCTTGATTTTTCACTTTCAAAGGAAACATAAAATCTACAGGAATGGGCAAATTACTTTGGTGAATAAGCTGATAAAACGAATGTTGACCATTTGTTCCCTCACTGCCCCAAATAATCGGCCCTGTGCCGTAATCAACAGTACGTCCATCTAGGGTTGTAGATTTACCATTACTTTCCATATCGAGCTGTTGTACATAGGCAGGAAAGCCGCGTAAGTAATGGTAATAAGGCAGCAAGGCATGCGACTGCGCGCCCATAAAGTTACGATACCAAATGCCGAGCATGGCCAATATTACCGGTAGGTTTTGCTCAAAAGGTGCATCTTGGAAATGGCAGTCCATTTCATGCGCACCTTTTAGCAAGGACTCAAAGTGCTCAAAGCCAATCGTTAAACTAATTGGCAACCCTATAGCCGACCAAAGCGAATAACGACCACCTACCCAATCGCCCATTGGGAAGACGTTTTCTTTTGCCATACCAAAATCAACAGCCGCTTTAACATTCGAAGACACCGCAACAAAGTGTTTAGCAATGTCTTTTTGCTCAGGCTCTTGATTTAAAAACCATGCTTTTGCGGTAAGGGTGTTTTGCAGTGTTTCTTGCGTACTAAAAGACTTTGAAGACATTACAAACAAAGTGCGCTCAACGTCCACTTGCGACAGCACATCGTGTATATGACAGCCGTCTACGTTGGCAACAAAGTAGGTTTTTATGCCCTTAACCCAATAGGGCTTTAAGCTTTCGGTTACAATTTTAGGGCCTAAAAACGAGCCGCCAATACCAATGCTTACAACAGTGTTAATCGATTTACCGGTAAAACCTTTATGCTCGCCAGAATGCACCTTTTCGGTGAACACCTGCACGCTTTTGAGCGTGTTGTGGACATCCGGCATGATGTTTTCACCGTCTACATAAATCGGCTTATCGGAGAAGTTACGCAAGGCTGTATGCAGGACCGAACGGTTTTCAGTAGTGTTAATCTGCTGACCGCTGAACATGTCGATGATCTTCTGTTTTACTTCACGCTGCTCTGCCAACTCAAAAAGCGCCTTTAGCACTTCTTCGTTTACTCGGTTTTTTGAGTAATCTAGCGTGATGCCTGCTGCCTTGAGGGTATATTTATCAGCCCTTGAAGGGTCTTTAGCAAACATATCGCGCATGTGATATCGCTTAACTAAAGGGGCGAGTTTTTCAAGTGCAGACCAAGCCGGTGCACTGCGTAACTTTTGCATAACTATCTCCGAAATTCGATGTTAGAGTAAAGTGCTTAAACGCTAATAAATTAAAAGCGTGACTGCAAGATTGCTTCCAACTTAACTTGGTCGGCTGCAAAGTTACGAATTCCTTCAGATAGCTTCTCTGTTGCCATTGGATCTTGATTCATATCCCAACGGAACTGTTGTTCACTGAGCTTATCGCCAGCGGACTTAGTTTTGCCATTATCAACCAATACCGCTTTTACTTCTTCTTGAGACTGACCAAGCTCTTCTAGTAAGTTAGGGCTAATGGTAAGGCGATCGCATCCTGCAAGTGCAATAATCTCGCCGGTGTTTCTGAAACTTGCGCCCATTACTACTGTGTTGTAACCATGGTCTTTGTAGTATTGATAAATTTGCGTAACCGATTTAACACCAGGGTCGTTAGCACCATCAAAGTTTTCGCCTGTGGTGTTGGCTTTGTACCAATCTAAAATACGGCCAACAAAAGGCGATATTAAAAATGCACCGGCCTCTGCACATGCGCGAGCCTGAGCAAAGCTAAACAACAAAGTAAGGTTACAGTTGATGCCTTCTTTCTCAAGTGCCTCAGCGGCTTTTATGCCTTCCCAAGTAGATGCGATTTTGATAAGGATTCTCGATTTATCTACGCCCGCATCTTTATAAAGCGCAATCAGTTCATGTGCTTTATTAATTGTTGCTTGAGTATCGAAAGATAAACGCGCATCTACTTCGGTGGAGATACGTCCGGGGATCACGCCTACGATTTCTTTGCCTATTGCAACGGCAAGATGGTCACAGGCTTTGTTTACCTGAACGTCTGCGTCGCTAGCCTGCGCCTTGCCATATTCAATCGCGGCATCTATAAGTGAATCGTACTGTGGTAATGCTGCTGCTTTTAATAACAACGACGGATTGGTTGTTGCATCCACTGGCTGATATTTTTTAATAGCCTCAATGTCGCCGGTATCGGCAACTACGGTGGTTAATGCGCGTAAAGATTCTAATTGATTAGACATATATTTCCTGTGGTCGTGCAGTTGACTTAACATTCCCTAGAGCATATCAAGTTCTGCGGTACAATGACTAGAGAATGAAGCAGATAAAGTGTTATTTCATAAATCATTCATTAATTTTAATAGGTAGAGACTAAGTTGCTGTTTACGGGCAAAGGTCGCTGAGTATCAGCAAAGCTACTATTTAGTCTAAATTGGTCATAAATGGACTTAAAAGCGTAAGGGTTTATGCCTATAATTACAGAATCAAAGCAGCAGGTAGCCACAAAGGCCAACTACTGCCGACATTCTATTTTTCAATAAAAGGATTACACGCAAATGCTATTGCTTGTTTCACCTGCAAAAAATCTTGATTATAAAAGTTCACTCCCAAGCCAATTGCCGGCAACACAGCCTCGCTTGCTAGAGCAAACGCAATCTTTGGTAGATACTTGCAAACATCTATCGCCTGCAGATTTGAGCTCATTGATGGGAATAAGCGATAAGTTAGCCATGTTGAATGCAGAGCGCTTCAATAGTTTTGAGTTTCCATTTACCGGTGACAATGCTCGCCCTGCCGTGTTTGCCTTCAACGGCGACGTATATTCTGGTTTAGATGCTTACAGCCTTGATGATAGCGCGCTTGAATTTGCACAATCTCATCTGCGCATTTTATCGGGATTATACGGTGTGTTGCGCCCACTTGATTTGATGCAGCCTTACCGCTTAGAAATGGGCATTAAGTTAAACACTCCTAAGGCAAAGTCTTTATACGAATTTTGGGACCTGCAAATTACCGACATGCTCAATAAAGATTTACAAGAGCAGGGAGATAATGTTTTGGTCAATCTTGCTTCCAATGAGTACTTTTCATCGGTGAAAAAGAAAGCGCTAGATGCAATGGTGATCACCCCTCAATTTAAAGATGAAAAAAACGGCAAGTTTAAAATTATCAGCTTTTACGCGAAGAAGGCGAGAGGCATGATGGCGCGTTATATAATTGAAAATAAATTAAGCAAAGCCAGCCAGCTAAAAGCCTTTGATGCTGCTGGGTACTACTTTGCCCCAGAAGAAAGCAGCGAAACCGATTATGTGTTTAAGCGTAAGGCTCAATAATTACTGAGCCTTACTCTTCATACATTTTTTGTTGAAATTTTAAATTTTGACTTACATTGCCGTCCACGATATCAATGTTAAACCTCAACACTTCCTTGTCGTCAAAAGAAACAGTAGCCAAGTGATAAATCGCTTGGCCTTCTTTTACAGTGGTAAAGTTAAGCGTTTTATTTGTGCCCAGTAAATTGCGTGCGTTGCCACTGATTTCTATATCGAGCGCTTCTTTTGTTTCACTATCGAGCACTGAAATATTCACCACAGCCTGCGTGGTAGAGCGGGTGATATTATTCGCTCTTGCCACTTCAGGGCTTAAAAAGGTGCTAGGGAACGCAATATAATGCACATCCCAATCTCCCAAAGTTTTCTTTTGCTCCGCTTTTGCCTCATTTGTGAATGCCAAAAGTATGGTTAAAGCGAATACCAAAACTGCAATATATCGTGAAGCTAACATAGTTCTCTCCTGCTATCTTTCATCCGTCTGCCCAGCATGCCTTTTACTAAATGCCGGGACCAAAGAAATCGCCAATCAATATACGAATAAACTGCAACAATAAGATCGCGATAAGCACAGATAAATCCAACCCACCCATGGGCGGAATAATACGGCGTATAGGCGCTAAAAATGGCTCCGTTAGCTGCATCATCACCATTTCCATCGGGTTATTACCTTGACTCACCCAGCTCAATATTGCGCGAATAATCAATATCCAGAACATTAGGCTAAGTATTTGACTAATCACTATCGCAAAGGTGGTAATAATCAGCGCTATTATCGGCGGAAAGCCATTGCTAAATACAAAGCTCAAAGTCACAACTTTCAAGCCTGCAACCAACAGGGCAAATACCAAAGTTGCAGTATCCAATGAGCCAATGGAAGGAATTAACCTGCGAAGCGGGCCTACGACTGGTTGCGTTGCCTTTACCACAAACTGACTAAAAGGATTGTAAAAGTCTGCTCTTACAAGTTGTAACCATAGGCGAAGAATAATCACCATCAGGTAGAGGTTAAATAAAGTATCAATCAGAAAAAAGGTCGCGTTCATTCGTATCAGTTTCCGTTAAAAATCTTTTGCCATTTGCTCAGCGCGAGTTACCGCTGCCTGCATCGCTTTACCTAATATGTGTGCTAAACCATCGTTTTGCAAGCTTGCAACCGCTTCAGCTGTGGTTCCACCTTTTGAGGTTACGTTAGTGCGCAGCGTTTCAATAGGCGTGTCTTGGTTTTCGATTATCATCCGAGCACTGCCAAGCATAGCTTGCTGCACCAATTTACGCGCATCCTGCGCACTCAAACCCATGTTCATTGCTTCTTCTTGCATCGCTTGAGCAATCAAAAAGAAATAAGCCGGCGAACTGCCTGCGGCTGCGATAACGGTGTTAATGTCATCTTCTTTATTAACAATTAGGGTTTCGCCAACATGGTTCATCATAAAAGCTGCAAATTCAGCATCTTCTTGACTAACTGCGTCGCTAGCATAAATGCCGCTCATACCCGCACCTAATGAAGATGGCGTATTGGGCATTACCCTCACTACCTGAGCATGGCCATGAAGCATTTCAGACAAACGAGCGCTTGTGATGCCCGCGGCGATAGAAATTACGAGTTTATTGTTCAGCGAAGTGTCTTTTAAAAAGTCCCCGCACACCGCTTCCATAAGCTGCGGCTTTACCGATAACACAACCACATCTGCAAAGTTAATAGCCTCCGCATTATTTTGCGTAGTACCAATACCAAGCGTGTCTTTAAGTTGATCAAGCTTCGCGGTGCTCGGATTACTTGCCATTATATTTTCTGGCGAATAGCCATTAGCAACCAAACCTTCCACTATCGACTTGGTCATATTGCCAGCCCCAATAAAACTAATATTTCTTATGGTCATGCGACTCCTTATTGTTGTTTCTAATCGTAAAAATATTTAAAGCAAATTAAGCTTTGCTTTTCCGAGCATTTCGTAAAACAACCACCTAAACCCCGAACAGTAGTCTAAGAGGAAGGACCTTGAGATTAAAAAATGTCGCGAGTCCATGGATGGCGAGCGCCAAGCCTGTCATGGATGACGCTTTTTGGCGGTTTTTTAATCTCAAGGTCCTTCCTCTTAGACCGCCAATGCTAGGAAAACACACTAACGATGAACGCTAGCCAGCCGCGAAGTTAAGTTCGAGCACCAAAAATACCAGTGCCAACTCTCACCATCGTGCTGCCGAATTCAATAGCTACATCCATGTCGTTGCTCATTCCCATTGATAGGGTATCAAATTCAGGGAAAGTTTTCTGGCACTCTAAGAATAAGTCCTGCATTTTTGTAAAGCTGTTTCGCTGCACTTGCGCATCAATACTTGCCTTTGGGATTGTCATTAAACCACGGCATTTAATTCGCTCGAGCTTATCGATTTCCTTGGCTAGGTTGAGCACATCTTGGGGCTTAACGCCGGCTTTGCTTTCTTCTTCATCGATGTTGACTTGAATGCAAATATTAAGGGGTTTTTGGTATGGTCCGCGCTGTTCGCTCAAGCGCTTTGCAATTTTTAATCGGTCAACGCTGTGCATCCAATCAAAATATTCAGCAATAAATTTACTCTTGTTTGATTGCAGCGGGCCGATAAAATGCCAAACGATGTCGGAATATTGTTTAAGCTGCTGAATTTTATCTACCGCTTCTTGCACGTAGTTTTCACCAAAGTCACGGTGTCCGGTTTCATACGCTTGCAAGATATCTGATACTGGTTTGGTTTTACTTACTGCCAATAAATGAATATCGTTAGCATCGCGTTCACATTTATTAGCTGCTGAAGCTATTTCGGCTCGAACATGTTGAATATTTTTAGCGATATATGCAGTTTCTACTGTCATCGTGTTTTATAATGCCTCTTAAATACTTGGAGAAAACAGTTTGGATATCAACGAATTACTCGCTTTTAGCGTGCAAAATGGCGCATCTGACTTACATTTAACCTCTGGTCTACCGCCTATTATTCGCGTAGACGGTGAAATGCGTCGCTTAAATGTTGACGAATTAACCCACAAAAATGTGCATAGCTTAATTTATGACATTATGAACGACCGTCAGCGTAAAGAATACGAAGAAAACTTAGAAGTGGACTTTTCGTTTGAAATTCCAGAACTATCGCGCTTTAGGGTAAATGCTTTTAACCAAAACCGCGGGGCTGCGGCAGTGCTTCGGACCATCCCCAGCAAAGTACTCACTTTAGATGAGCTTGGTGCACCGGATATATTTAAAAAAGTGATTAACCAGCCCACCGGTATTATTTTGGTAACTGGCGCAACGGGTTCCGGTAAAAGTACCACATTGGCGGCCATGGTTGATTACATCAATGCGCACAAGCGCGAGCACATTCTTACCATTGAAGATCCTATCGAATTTGTTCATAAAAACAAAATGTGCGTGATTAACCAACGTGAAGTGCATCGTGATACTCACAGCTTTAACAATGCACTGAGAAGCGCATTGCGTGAAGATCCAGACGTTATTCTAGTTGGTGAGCTACGTGACCTTGAAACGATTCGTTTGGCCATATCGGCGGCAGAAACAGGACACCTCGTATTTGGTACGCTACATACCAACTCTGCTCCTAAAACAATAGATAGAATCATTGACGTATTCCCAGCTGCAGAGAAATCGATGATCCGTTCGATGCTTTCAGAATCTTTACGTGCAGTAATTTCACAAACCCTACTGAAAAAAGTGGGTGGCGGACGAGTGGCTGCTCACGAAATTATGTTGGGTATTCCGGCAATTCGTAACCTTATTCGTGAAGACAAAGTACCGCAAATGTATTCGGTTATTCAAACTGGACAAGCTCATGGTATGCAGACCATGGAGCAGTGCTTGCAAAAGTTAGTTGCACAAGGTGTAATCACTCAGCAAGATGCGGCAGCAAAATCGATAGATAAAAACGTATCTATGTGATGTTAATTGACCTTTGAATACAGAATAAAAACACAAGAAAGGAAAACAGAGAAAACGCTATGATGACCTTAGATGAATGCTTGAAAGAAATGGTAGCAAGAGATGCCTCCGATTTATTTGTTACTGCCGGGATGCCTGTAAGTATTAAAGTTAACGGTAAACTTCAGCCAATATCAGATGCAAAGCTAACTAAAGAAGATGCATTGTCTATTGTTCATCAAGCAATGAATGAAGAGCAAAAAGACGATTTTAAACACGAAAAAGAGTGTAACTTCGCGGTGAGTTTGTTCGATGTTGGGCGTTTCCGATGTTCTGCATTTTGGCAGCGTGACGCAGCTGGCATGGTCGTCCGACGCATTGTCATGGAAATACCAAAAGCCAGTTCGCTGGGTCTACCTCCCATTCTTAACGATATCATCATGGCTAAAAAGGGTTTGGTGCTGTTTGTAGGTGGAACCGGTACGGGTAAATCAACATCACTGGCGGCACTTATTGGGCATCGTAATGAAAACTCCTTTGGGCATATTTTAACCATAGAAGACCCGATCGAATTTTTGCATTCGCATCGCAATTGTATTGTCACGCAGCGTGAAGTGGGCATTGATACATTGTCGTTCGACGAAGCCCTGAAAAGCTCACTGCGTCAGGCGCCAGACGTTATTCTTATTGGTGAAATTCGCTCCATGGAAACCATGGAATATGCGATGTCTTTTGCTGATACCGGTCACTTGTGCGTTGCAACACTGCACGCAAACAACGCCAACCAAGCGATTGAACGTATTATGCACTTAGCGCCAAGAGAGCTGCACGATAAGCTTCGCTATGATTTAAGTATGAACATACGTGCGATTGTGGCACAACAGCTTGTGCCAACTACTGATGGCAAAGGGCGCGTTGCCGCGATAGAAATATTGCTGAATTCGCCACTGATTTCAGATTTAATTCAGCGTAATGAAATGGGCGCGCTAAAAGAAGCCATGATGAAGGGTAGAGAGCTCGGTATGCAAACCTTCGATATGGCGCTTTACGACTTGTACAAGCAAGGCAGAATTAACGAAGAACAAGCATTGCACCACGCCGATTCGCCCAATGACTTACGCTTGATGATTAAGTTAGACAGCAAATCTTTTGGCAGCCCACTTGGTTCCTTGAGTAACGTTTCCATTGATTTGGATTGAGCTATTAGCGATTTATACAAAGCCAGTGTCATGCACTGGCTTTGTTTTTTAAAAGAAAGATTTGAACGAAAGCAACTACAAAAGCGGTCTGGTAAAAGCTATAGTTGAAAAGTGTGTAGCTGAAAAAAGGTTCAGACATCCCTGTCTGTTAACATGCTTAATGAATGAGAGTCTATGAAGCGTTTCTATAAAGATTTTAATCAGTTTAAAGTTCGCCAAATATTTACCCTCCTCACTGATGCCGGCATACCTTGCACAATCAAAAATGAGCTTTTGCAGGGAGCGAGTGGAGAGATCCCCCATCATGAGGCTTTACCTGAAGTGTGGCTACTAGACGCTGAATGGGAGAAAAAGGCTAACAAGCTATTAGCGGAGTTTGAAAAAGACTTGGCTTGTGAAGACACTGGCAGTGCCGACTGGACGTGCGAGGCCTGTCAGCAAATTAATGAGCCCCAGTTTCGCATCTGCTGGCAGTGTGAATCGCCTAGAGAAGAAGTCAGCGTTTGATTTTGTTACAGGGCACTAGTTTGCTTACTTATGAGAAACTGTTTTCAAGCCAGCTTTCGTAAATTAAGCAAGCCGATACACTATCAACCTTTTCTTTACTCAATTTTTTATATCCACCTAGCTCAAACAACCTCGCTTTTGCCTCGACGGTGCTTAAACGTTCGTCTTGATAATGCACTTCAATATTATATTTATGCGCTAAACGCCCACCAAACTTCTTTGCATTGTTAGTGATATCTTGCGGGCTTCCGTCCATGTTAAGCGGCAAGCCTACCACTAAGGCCGTAGGCTGCCAGTCTTTTATAACTTGTGCGACGATATCCCAGTTGGGAATGCCATCTTGCGCTTTAATGGCGGCTAATGGAGAGGCGGTACCAGTAATTTGCTGACCAATCGCAACGCCAATGCTTTTCATGCCAAAATCAAAGGCTAATACATTGTTTAGCTTCACTTAGGCATGACCGGACTGCTGGGTAAGTTGCCATACATCAACACCCAATTTATTTACCGCAGCCTGCCATTTTTTATGGATAGGCGTGTCGAATAGAATCTCTTCATCAGCCTCAATGGTTAACCATGCGTTATCTTGTATTTCTTGCTCTAATTGTCCTGCGCCCCATCCAGCATAGCCCAAGGCAATAATTGACTGACTAGGGCCTCTTGCATTCCCGACAACAGAAAGAATGTCTTTAGAGGTGGTTAGCATAATTTCAGAATTAAGCGCCATACTTGATGAAAAGCCCGCTTGGGTGCTGTGCAAAATAAAACCACGGTCTTGATGAACAGGGCCACCGCATACCACAATTTTTTGACTGTGAGCGTCGTCAATCGTAGCGGTATTATCTGTTTGCTTAATAAGCTCATGAAAGCTCATAGTGGAGGGCTGATTTATCACAATGCCCATTGCGCCCTCATCGTTATGTTCTATGACATAGGTTAATGAGCGCGAGAAATATTGATCGTCCAAACTTGGCATGGCGATTAAAAAGTGATTTTGTAAGCTCGTAATTTGCTCAATGGTGGCCACTGCTATATTGCCCTCCTACAAACGTTTTTCTATTGCATCAAACAGCTTTTCGCAAATATTAATATCAAAAGCTGCTTCTATTTCGCGCACACAGGTGGGCGAGGTAATATTAATTTCGGTAACTTTGTTACCAATCATGTCGAGGCCAACAAACAAGATACCTCGCGCTGGCATGTCTTTGGCGATGGCTTTTGCAACTAACATGTTTTCAGCATTCACTTCTTGTGCCAGGCCTGAACCGCCAGCGGCTAGATTTCCTCTTGTCTCATTGGCGGCAGGTAAACGGGCTAGGCAATATGGAATAACTTCTCCATCTACTAACAATATTCGCTTATCGCCTTTTTTTATCTCAGGCATGTAGCGCTGAACCATGGCGTGCTTTGTGCCATTTTCAGTGAGCACTTCGCTAATAACGCCTAAATTAATGCCTTTTTCATCAACCCTAAATATTGATGTGCCGCCCATGCCATCGAGTGGCTTACAGATGATATCCTTGTGCTTGGCATGAAAGGCTTTGAATTCAGATTTCTGGGTGGTAACTAGGGTTTCTGGTATAAAATCTGGATACAGAGCGGTAAATAGCTTTTCATTAAAATCCCTCAAAGCTTGAGGCTTGTTAACCACCAAAGCGCCCGCATTTTCTGCTAGCTCCAATATATGTGTTGCGTATAAAAACTCGCTATCAAAGGGTGGGTCTTTGCGCATCAAGATCACATCCATATCGCCTAAATGAATGTTCTGCTCTGAAATGACTTGGTAGTAGTTATCAGGGGAATCGGTTACCGACACCGTTTGAGATAAGGCAAGAGGCTGACCTTGGTCAATGCTTAAGTGCTTTAACTGAACATAATGAAGCTCGTACCCCCTACGCTGCGCTTCTAGCATCATCGCAAAGCTGGTATCTTTTTTTGTATTAATTTGGGTAATGGGGTCCATTACTACTGCAAGTTTGCGTGTTGCCATTTTAAATCTCTATTTAGTTTGCTAACTCTTTTCCTACCTTGCTTATAATGTGGTGTTAATAAACAAAATTACAAGTTAAAGGTCGCCGTGCAGGGCCTGTAAAACAGAAATGCTCGTTAACGCTGCGGTTTCAGTGCGTAATATACGAGGGCCCAAGTTTACCCTGGTATATCCTATTTGCTCTGCCGTATATACTTCTTGTTCTGACAATCCGCCCTCAGGCCCTACGAGTAACTGAAAGCCTTTTTCTGAACGTGCAACACCTGATAAATAATGCTGGCTACCAGGAGCTAGAATGAGCTTTTTCATGTCTGAGTGTTGCGCAATAAATTTGCTAAAGCTTAGCGCAGGGTGAAGCTTTGGAACACGATTACGCTGCGATTGCTCACAAGCCGAAACAATAATTTTTTGCCATTGTTCATGTTTTTTCTGCCAACGTTCCTCGCTTAACTTAACATTGCAAAGCTCGGTTATCACCGGCGTAATTTCACTTACCCCTAATTCCACTGATTTTTGCAAAGCAAAATCCATACGGTCACCTTTTGATACACCTTGCCCTAGGTGAATCGACAGCGGCGATTCTACGTGCAAGGAGATTTGCGCATCAACATATGCCTGACATTGTTTTTTATGCGGCTGGCTTATTTGCGCCGGGTAATCGCAACCGTTGCCATTGAACAAGATGATGGGGGCGCCTTCTTTAAGCCGAAGTACCGTGCATATGTAATGAGACAGCGTTTCTTCCAAAGTAATTTCACTATCGGCTTGTAAATTTTGAGGGGTAAAAAATCTAGGAATACGCATAGGTCACTTACTAAGTCTCGTAAAGTTTGAGTATCTCAAATAAGTAGAGAGGGTGTCGACTGGTGAAATTGTTTTTTGAGTGTTTTTATTGATAAAAAAGTGTGGCTAAAAATCTGCGGATAAAAAACGGAGGCTTAAGCAGCCTCCGTTTTGTTGTTTTTAATCCTATACTTCGCATTGTAGGATTGTGATATCGGGTCTTTCTTTAGTCCAGATTGTACTTCATTAATGTGTGTAGGTTGACTTTTATTCTTACGTGCGTGTACGGTGTTTTTACCGCGTGGCTCTGTTAAACAAAACGCAAAAAGTGCGAGCACTACTAAAAATAATCCTGCCAATATAACGATTGAGAGTTCCATACTCATTTTCCTCCGTGTCTCCACTGGATGAAATTTATACACCTATCAAATTAGCAATGCAAGCGAATGTGTTGCAAATTTGCTACACATTTTGTAAGTCTGTGTATTTTTTATAAAAATTTATTGCTTTTTATTCTTACGAATTGCTAATCTCGGGTGTATATCCCTTAGTTGAAATCTTAAACTAGTTCGGTGGATATTCCTAAACATTTAAACAAAGGAAATGTAAATATGTTCGATTTTACAACAGACGACGCGTCTAAATACCTAGATGTATATGTAATTCCTTTTGCTATCCAACTTGTTGTAGCGATTATAATTTTTGTAATCGGTAAGATGGTAGTGAATATTCTCGTCAA
The DNA here is from genome assembly GCA_964418575.1 of uncultured Glaciecola sp. Lineage (GTDB taxonomy): Bacteria > Pseudomonadota > Gammaproteobacteria > Enterobacterales > Alteromonadaceae > Glaciecola. The sequence continues at coordinate 1,187 of CAYQMI010000061.1, read as the reverse complement.
TCTAGTGGGTAAGTTATTAGCACGCGCTAAGCACGATGAGATGCTTATTAATTTTGTGAAGGGCATTGTTAAGGCAATATTGATGCTCTTTGTTATTGTTGCAGCGCTAGACCAATTGGGCGTTGATACAACTTCACTTGTCGCTATTTTAGGTGCAGCTGGTCTTGCCATTGGTTTGTCATTACAGGGTTCTTTGCAAAACTTTGCCTCTGGCGTAATGTTACTTGTATTTAAGCCCTTCAGAGCAGGTGATTTTATAGATGCTGGTGGCGCGATGGGTACGGTAAAAAGCATTGGCATTTTTACCACAGAGATGAACACGCCCGATAATAAAGAAATTATTGTACCAAATGGTGCTATCTACGGCGGCAATATCACTAACTTCTCAGCTAAAGATACGCGAAGAGTAGATATGGTATTTGGCATTGGGTATGGCGACGACTTGAAAAAAGCCAAAGCCTTACTCGAGACCATGGTGAGCGAAGATAAACGCATTCTTAAAGATCCAGCGCCACAAGTTGCTGTTTCAGAACTTGGTGATAGCAGCGTTAATTTCGTGGTGCGCCCATGGGTTAAATCTGGCGACTACTGGGGAGTAATGTTTGATTTCACTGAAGAAGTGAAAATGCGCTTTGACGCTGAAGGTATTTCTATTCCATTCCCGCAAATGGACGTGCATGTTCACAAAGAAGCAGAATAAGCTTTTTCCGCTATTTGTTTAGCAATAAAAAAACCAGTGCATCTGCACTGGTTTTTTGTATACGGAGTAAAACAAAAACTCACGCTCTGCAATTAGGCTTGTTACTTACCTGCTCATACGCTTTCAACGCGTTTGGCATATTGGCTGATAAGTTATCAATACGCGATGCTGGCGCAGGATGCGTCGATAAAAGCTCTAGGGGCTGATTACCTCCGCTAGCCTTACTCATATTTTTCCAAAGCTCAACAGACTCTCTGGGGTCAAAACCTGCTCTAGACATCAAATCTAGCCCAATAATGTCGGCCTCGCTTTCGTGCGTGCGGCTAAACGGTAATGAAACGCCCATTTCGAAGCCTAAACCTAAAGCAGACATAATCGCCGGGGTTTGCCCAACATTATTGATTTGCAATGCCTGGTTCACCGCTTCTTGGCTTATACCAATGAGTGTAGAATGGCTCATTCGCTCGTTACCGTGCTGGGCTAAAAC
>CAYQMI010000060.1:0-22429 GCA_964418575.1 uncultured Glaciecola sp. | reverse complement strand
CGTGACAGGCCGGTATTCTAACCAACTGAACTACCACTCCGCATTACAACACTGCGCCTAATTAATGTTACAGTATCAAGACACCGTCCCTAAGCGCGGCGCAGATAATACGGTGCGGGTACGCTATAGTCAACTGCTTTTTTAACAAGTTTAGTGCGCTTGCCTATTAAACCAACACCTAGAGCTAAAGCGCACCATAATTTAGGCTTTAGCGGTCTTATCTGCTTTTGGTTTTTTGCTAGTAATTTTACTCAGCAAGCCTTTTATCTGGCCTTGTAATTTGAGTATTATATGGTTGTTTGGACGCTTGCGCTTGTCCGCAATTACATAAATTACCGATGTGCCAATTAGCAACACTATTAGATTGATACTTATCACAAGCGCTAGCACACTGCTTTGAGATTCTTCTTCTATCTGGTCTTGCGCTTGTTCTAAAGTATCCGGTGCAAGCTGATTGCTTTGTTCGCTTACTTGTTCAGCTACTACCACTTCAGGCTCTCTAGTAATAAACGAGAATTCAGGAACATTAATTCGCACATCCCGACCATTGAGTGTTTGTGCAAACACTGTCATTTTTGAGCGGTACATTCCGTAACCTGCTTTTACCACGCTGATTTCACGCTGGTGCGGGCCAAGTTCGGTCAACGAAAATCTTTCAGGCTCTCCTTCTGGCGATCTGATTGTGCCGTCAACCATTAATGACTCTGGGTTTATGTGCTCGGGGTCTATATTCACTAAAATTTTGTGAAAACCTGCATCCTCCTCACCTTCGATATAAGTTACCGTAACAGGATTGGGCAGTAGCAATACCTTTTCACCGCTTTGCTCTCGGCTAAATAATGGCGTTCGAACACTAACAACTGGCTGCCATTCACCATTACTAATATTAAGATCAAACTCTCCTGTGAAGGTGCCGTCGCCGCTGGTTTCATCAAAGCCCATTCCATTGTCTTCAAATCGCGCAATATTCTTTGTACCCAAGCCAAAGTTTTCATAATCTGGATGATTAGTGCTTATAAAGTCTATAGACAGCGACACAACGTCTCTGAATTCTTTAAAATTGACCTGTTCCCCCGCGTTGCGTAAAAACGCAGTGTGCTTAATACTTTCGCCAGCAAACAGTGGGCTAGGAATTGCTTCTGACTCAAGCGTAAGGTCTGCAATCACCATAACCTGACTACCGGGAAGAATTTGCCCCAGCGCTTGCCATGGTCCTGCTGTGGGCTCAACGAGCTCTATCATGTCGTAGGTGTCAGACTCGTACCAGTGATAAGAATCGTCGTTCATATCGTTATCTAAATAAAGCTTGCTGCCATCTGGCCTGACTATCACAACGGGCTGCGCGCCAAACTCTCTAAAAAAGACTAAAATAACTTTGTCTACGCCATCGTCGATTCGAAAGCGATTATTGAGCAGCGGAATATTGTTTTGGTGGCGAGTACCGATGGGAAGAATTTTTTCTACGACTGATCTAGCGTCATTGGCTTTTCCAGCATTTGGGGTCGCATCAAAAATCTCAATGCCCGATACTTGTCGGGCATGAGCAATACTAGCTTTAAAAACAAGCGATAACACTAAACACAAAAACGCCGCCCAAAACCAAGTAAGGGAGCGCATTAATTTTTTATTGCGGCGACTTGCGCCAAATGACTTGTTCAGATTTCTTTTCAATGCCGTCTAAATACAATTGGTGCTTTGCTATTTCATCGGCAGTAGCGCGAATAACCTTTAGCTCAGGTTTGTTCTCTATGCGAATAACCGCGGTGTCGCCAGAATCGTTTCCGCTCTCATCAAGATGGGCAAGTTTTAAGGCACCCTGCCCGCCAGTCATTAATAAATAAACGTCGGCTAAAATTTCACTATCTAGCAATGCTCCATGAAATGTTCTATGCCCATTATCAACATGATAGGCCTTACATAAAGCGTCCAAATTATTCTTTTTACCCGGTCGCATCTTTCTTGCTAGTTCTAAAGTATCGAGCACGGTACAAATATCTGCGGTAACCGGTAAGTTTCGTCCAACGAGTTTAAACTCATGATCCATGAATCCAACGTCAAAAGGCGCGTTGTGAATCACCAGTTCGGCGCCACTGATATAGTCAATAAAGGCTTCAGCGACGTCTGCAAACACTGGTTTGTCAGCCAAAAACTCGTTGGTGATCCCGTGCACATCTATCGCTTCTTGTTCAACTTCTCGCTGAGGATTGATGTAAACATGAAAATTATGGCCGGTTAATTTACGGTCAATCATCTCTACACAGCCAATTTCAATGACTCTGTGGCCATCCAATGGATTGATTCCAGTGGTTTCAGTATCGAGTACAACTTGTCGCATTAATTTTTCCTTTTTCTATTTAGGTCAGTATACTGCGCCTCACTCTTGCTGAACACCACCAGTACTTACAAAATATAATTTTCATATCAACAAAATGAGTAAAGGCCTGATGAATCAAAAAAGTTTAAAAAAAGTCACCATTTACACAGATGGCTCTTGTTTGGGCAATCCTGGACCCGGTGGCTACGGTGCACTGTTAATATTTGGCAAGCATCGTAAAACAATGGCTCAGGGCTTTACTCACACGACAAACAACAGAATGGAACTGTTAGCGCCAATTGAGGCACTAAATGCGCTTAGCGAGACCTGTGAAGTAGATATCTTTACCGATAGCCAATACGTTAAAAACGGAATTAACCAGTGGATTTTCAACTGGAAAAAAAATAATTGGCGCACGAGTGCCAAAAAACCAGTAAAAAATGTCGACTTATGGAAGCGCTTAGACAGCGCTTGCGAAAAACACAAGATCAGTTGGCACTGGGTAAAGGGGCATTCAGGTCAGCCAGAAAATGAATTGGTGGACGATTTAGCGCGCGAGGCAGCAGAGTCGAGCGACCTAATTGATGATAAAGGTTTTGAGGAGAACACCTAATGAACCCAACTATCGTACTTAAAACCACTCGTGAAAAATCACTCTTACGCAAACACCCTTGGCTTTTTGAAGGCGCTATTGAGAAGGTCATTGGTACACCTCATATCGGCGCAACCGTCGATATTACCGACGAAAACGGCAATTGGTTGGCAAAAGGTGCCTACTCACCTGAGTCTCAAATTCGCGTTCGAGTGTGGAGTTTTGAACAAAACGAAGTCATTGATGATGGATTTTTTAAGCGCCGTATTCAAAACGCCTACGATATACGCCTTGCTTGGCTTGCCCAGCAGTCAGGCTCTCAAGGCTCTGAACTCAATACAAACGCCTTCAGATTAGTTGCTGCAGAATCGGATGGCTTACCCGGCATAACCATAGACAAGTACGACAAGGTTATCGTCATGCAATTACTCAGCGCTGGCGCTGAAAAGCATAAGAAAAAGATTGTAAATGCGCTCAAATCTATATTTCCTGAACACGTGATACATGAACGCAGTGATGTTGAGGTTCGTAAAAAAGAAGCCTTAAGCCCTATTGTGCAAACCCACGTCGGCAACTTACCTGACGCTGTAATAATCAAAGAGAACAATCTCAATATCAAAGTTGATTTACTTGCAGGCCACAAAACAGGTTTTTATCTTGACCAACGCAAAAATAGACAAATTGCTGGTCAATTAAGCCGTAATAAACGTGTGCTTAATTGCTTTAGCTATACCGGTACCTTTGCTCTATACGCAATTGCTGGGGGCGCTTCAGAAGTCATAAACGTGGATGTTTCGCAATCTGCGCTTGATACCTCAGCAGAAAATTTAGCGCTTAACTTTGACGCCGCAGAACAACAAAAGGTCAAGCACATAAAAAAGGACGTATTTGAACTGCTTAGAACTTATAAAGAGCAAGGTGAAAAGTTCGATCTTATTGTGATGGACCCACCAAAGTTTGTTGAAAACAAACGGCATTTAGACAGAGCGGCGCGTGGCTATAAAGACATTAACCGCCTAGCCTGCGAACTACTGAATGAAAATGGTGTTTTATTGACCTTTAGCTGTTCAGGTTTAGTCAGCCAAGACTTATTTAACAAGATAATCGCTGATAGCGCGCTGGACGCAAATACCCAATTGGGATATTTACAAAAGCTTGAGCAAGACAGCGACCACATTGTAGCAAGTAGCTTTCCTGAGGGTGCCTACTTAAAAGGCTTAGTCTGCATTAAGCGCTCATAAAAAAAGAGCCTTACGGCTCTTTGATGAGAATTGGCTTACTTCATTTCGCTTATTTCTACACCAACAAGGCAGGTATTTTCGGCTTCAGCGTCACAACGAACGACTTTCGCTTTTGCTTCAAGCGAAGGGATCTGGTCGTTGTTAGAATCAATCGTTATGTCTAACAATGTACCAAGCTCAATGCTTGGCTTTTCTATTTCAAGTGACATACCTGTCGCGCTTATATCTCGACAAACTGCAGCAAAGGATGCAGCAGACGGATTATCTAACAAAGACACTTCACAAGGAGAATTGACCATCATTCGATAGAAATTCCGTTTATCGTCGTAACCCAACATAGTAATACCTCTTAATTCAAAAATGTTGTTGTTTAACTCAGGCCCTAATTTATAGGGAGTTGTTAATCAACTGTCAACCGTTTATTAGTAAGATACGCGTTTTTAATATTCTTGTATTCGGTTAGTAATTCGCTTTAGTGAAATCGGAAATTTTGTTCCCAATTGTTGTGCAAACAGCGAGACCCTTAGCTCTTCTATCATCCAGCGTATTTCCTCAATATCACTCAGATTTTGATGTTTATTTTTATAGTCAGTTTTTAAGGATTCGTAGGCAGATTCAGCTTTATCAATTTCTAGCTGATTCAACCTATCGCGGTTTACATCAACTTTTAGTTTTTCGGCTCTTTGCAGTAAAGCCTTGAGGTAACGATTCCAGTCGTTGAGCTTTTCTTCGCCCAAATCAAACACAAAACCTTTATATACTAGTTGCTGCAGGTGTCCCTGAATATGTTTGACGTTATTGATCATGTTAAGAGGAATATTGCCTTTCGTCAGTTTACTAATCTGATTTGCAAGGGCCAAGCCTGATTCAACTTGTTTCGCCAGTTCTAAGGCTTTATCGTTAATATTTGCGCGAACAATTTCGCAGACGGCTTTGAAGTCTTCTTTACTGCGTATGTTCTGCGCTTTACTTTGCTGGTTCACCAAGGCATCAATACCGGCAATGATAATGTCATCAATCAGTGGTTTGATTTGTCCAAAAGGATTGAAGTACAAACTCAGCTTAGCTTTATTAGGCAGCTTTTCCTGCAAAAACTTGACTGGCGAGGGTACATTCATCTTAATGAGCTCATACAGTCCTCTGCGATGGGCATTTTCAGCATCATTCAGATTATCTAGCAAAGCGACGTTCACACGCTGTTTTTCAAACACCAGTGCCGGATAGGCTTTTACCTCATACCCAGCTTGTTTCTGGGTAAATTGTTTTGGTAGCGCGTCAAAATCCCACTGCGTGACGTTTTCTTTTTCAAGCTCTGGGGTAGCTACTTTTTCAATAGTTTGTTTGAGTTCTTGTTTTAACGATTGCTTAAGTTTGTTCAGCGACTTCTCTGTAGCAACGACTTTACCCTTTGCATCCTCAACTAAAAAGTTGAAGCGCAAGTGCGCAGGCAAACTCTCTATTTCAAAGTCCTCAATATCAACCTTAACGCCCGACATTTTTAACAAACGAAGGGATAGCGCCTCTAGTATTGAAACTGGAGCGCCATTTTCCTGTGTTGTTTGCATCCCCTCAAGGGCTGCCTTGGCATAGTCTGGCGCGGGCACAAAATTGCGGCGCAATCGCTTAGGTAAAGATTTAATAAGCGCTATCACTAGGTCATGGCGCATACCCGGGACCAACCAGTCAAAGCCTAAGTCCTTCACTTGGTTGAGTAAGCCTAAAGGAATATGCAGCGCAACCCCATCGAGGGTTTGATTTGGCTCAAAGTGGTAGCTCAAACGAAGATGCAAATTACCCTGATGCCACTTATCGGGGAAATCCCCTGCAGAGACTTCATTCGGATTGCGTTTGAGTAGGTCCTCATAGGAGAAGTTGAGTAACTCTGAGTTTTGCGAACTTGCCTTTTGCCACCATTTCTTAAAGGAGGCATCGTTGTTTATACTCTCTGGTATGTGGGTATCATAAAACTCGCACAACGTTTCTTCATCAATCAGAATATCTCGCCGCCGTGCTTTCTTTTCAAGCTCCTCGACCTCGGCAACCTGCTGCTGATTATGCTTTAAAAAAGCATATTTTAACTGGGTTTGCCCCTGCACTAAGCCTTCGCGGATAAATAGCTCTCTGCTTACAAAGGGATCGATTTGGCTATAGTTGACCACACGTCTGCTGACAATCGGCAGGCCAAACAGTGTAATAGTTTGGTAAGCGAGCGTTGCTCCGCGCTTCTTACTCCAGTGCGGCTCTGCGTAATTGTGCTTAGCCACATGCGCACTAATTGGTTCTAACCACTGAGGTTCTATTTTTGCTACCTGTCTTGCAAATAAGCGAGAGGTTTCAACTAATTCAGCCGCCATAATCCACTTTGGCGAGGCTTTGAACACACCCGAGCCCGGAAAAATCATGAATTGAGAATTTCGACTGCCCGCATACTGCCGCTCTTTATCTTTGAGTCCTAGCTGAGACAACAAGCCTACTGCTAAGGCCTTATGAATAGCTTCATAATCCGCCGCTTGTGAATTAATGCGCAGATTAATGCTCACTAAAGACTGCTTGATTTGACTAACAATATCCTGCCATTCACGCATACGCTGGAAATGAATAAAGTTTTGCTTACACCATTTGCGTAATTGATTATTTGTCAGCGCTTTTTGTTGCGCCTTAAATGCTTCCCACAAGTTTAATAAACTCACAAAATCTGAAGACTTATCTGCAAACTCAGCATGAGCTTGGTCTGCCTGCTGCTGTTTCTCTTGAGGACGCTCTCTTGGGTCCTGAACCGACAGTCCAGACGTAATAACAATCAACTCATTTACTGCGTCTAGTTTACCTGCATGAACAATCATTCTTGAGTAACGCGGGTCGAGCGGTAAAAGCGCCATTTGACGCCCTATCTTGGTTAGGCGTAACCTACCAGAGCCCTTACCTCCCTGTCTATCTACCGCCTCAAGCTCTTCTAGTAATTTTACGCCATCGTTGATGTTTTTATCGTCTGGAGCTTGTACAAATGGGAAGCGGTTGATTTCACCAAGGCCCAGAGCCAACATCTGAATAATGACGCTTGATAAGTGCGTGCGCACAATTTCAGGATCAGTAAACTCTGGTCGTGATAAATAGTCTTGCTCGGTATATAAGCGAATACAAATACCGTCAGACACCCTGCCGCAGCGACCCGCTCTTTGATTCGCCGAGGCTTGAGAAATGGGCTCTATTGGCAGGCGTTGCACCTTGCTGCGCTGAGAGTAACGGGAAATACGCGCAACACCGGTATCCACAACAAACTTAATACCAGGCACCGTCAACGATGTTTCAGCCACATTAGTCGCAAGCACTATGCGCCTGCCAGCGTGCGCCGAAAATATTCTGTTTTGTTCTGATGCCGAGAGGCGAGCATACAGCGGAACTATCTCAGTGTTGCGATACTGGCGTTTAGCTAATGCGTCTTGGGCGTCACGTATATCGCGTTCTCCGCTTAAAAATACCAATATATCACCCGATGGCTCGCGAATAAGTTCATCAACGGCATCGGTAAGCATTTGCGCTGTATCGCCCTCTTCTTTATCAGAACCGCCATAATCGACGGGATCTTTATAACGGACTTCAACCGGATAGGTACGCCCACTGACTTCAATAATCGGTGCATCGTTAAAATGCTTCGAGAATCGCTCTGGGTCAATCGTAGCCGAGGTAATAATAAGCTTTAAGTCAGGGCGCTTAGGCAGCAACTGTTTTAAGTAACCCAACAAAAAATCGATATTTAAGCTTCGTTCATGGGCTTCATCAATAATGATGGTGTCGTACTGATTCAAATAGCGGTCTTGCTGGATTTCGGCAAGTAAAATACCGTCTGTCATCAGCTTTATTAAACTATTGTCGCCCACCTGATCTGAAAAGCGCACTTTAAATCCAACCGCTTGACCTATTTCGGTATCAAGTTCTTCTGCGATGCGCGAGGCCACACTGCGAGCGGCTAGACGTCGAGGTTGTGTATGGCCAATAAAACCAGAGACACCGCGGCCTAAGTCTAAACACATTTTTGGAATTTGCGTCGTTTTACCGGAGCCTGTTTCACCCGCAATAATCACTACTTGGTGCGCTTTAATAAGTGCTTTTATATCATCTTGCTTTTGCGCAACAGGTAAATCCGGATAATCAAATTTAGGCACAGCACCCGCCCGAGCTTCTCGTGCAAGCTGAGAGGCAGCAATCTCATTCATTAGCGCTTCAAGCGCCTTTTGCCGAGCACTTTCGTCCTGAATACGCGCGATATCCCGACCTTTACGCAAGAAACGGTGCTTATGCTTTTGTAAACAGCGCTCAAGCGCCTTTTCTAAATCCAGTGACATGTGATTGCTTTAAGCCATTGATTAGCCACTTTTCAATTGTTGTTAAGCCAAGAGGCTTAAAGGAAAAGTGTGCTTTGATAGGAATAAAATAAGTGGGAGCAAAAGGTGATATTTCAAGCGCTTGTTTTCACAAGCGCTTAAAAAGCGCTCAGTCTTTGTAAATGAGTACCGTTTTGCTGCCTTTTACGTCGATACTACCTCTGTACATGCCCTCAGTATTAAAAGGCATCGCGATATTTCCTTTTGCGTCAATTGCAATAATCCCGCCCTCACCGCCTGCCGGCATAAGAACATCATGGATGACGGTATTCGCGGCATCTTCTAAACTTACATTTTGGTATTTCATACGTGCACAAATGTCAGATGCAACCACATAGCGTATAAAATATTCTCCGTGGCCTGTTGCAGACACCGCACAAGATTCATTGTCCGCATAGGTACCTGCACCAATAATTGGGGAGTCGCCGACCCTGCCGTAACGCTTGGCCGTCATGCCGCCTGTAGATGTACCCGCCGCAATATTCCCATTTGCATCAAGCACAACCACACCTACCGTACCAAACTTAAAGTCGTTGTATTGGGCATTATCTAAATATGCACTTTCATCCTCGCCCTTGCTTTCTCTTTCGCTAATACGTTTCTTCGCTCTTTGAAGTGCTTCAAAGCGGCGTTCCGTATTGAAAATGGCGTTATCAACTTGCTCTAAACCCTTTTCTTTCGAAAACCGTTCAGCACCTGCACCTGAAAGCATCACATGAACGGACTCCTCGAGTACTAAACGGGCAGCTTTTATTGGGTTTTTAACACTCGTTAAACTCGCCACAGCACCGGCTTGTAGCGTGTCGCCACGCATAATGGATGCATCAAGTTCATGCTGACCGTCGTAAGTATAAACAGCGCCGATGCCAGCGTTAAACAATGGTGAATCTTCTAAATAGCTAATAGCTGCAATAATTGCATCTACGCCGTCTTTACCGTCTTTTAGTTCTGCATAACCTAAATCTAGCGCCTGGCCGATAGCGTTTTTATATGCTGCTTCTTGCTGCGCACTAAGGTTTGCTCTCGTAATTGTGCCGGCACCACCATGGATTGCTATCGCGATTGGCGCTTTTGCACTGCTGGTGGTGTCACCTTGATTTGCTAGAGCACTGCCGCCTAGCCCATACGTTAAAAACAAGCCAGCGCAAATAGCAGAGGGCTTGGCAAAACGCCTTAAAATGAGATTAACAGTGCTTGAAATTATTTGATTTGGGGCTAATGAGTTAATTGAACGCACAGGCATAAAAGCGACCCTAATGTTAGATTTATAAAAACTAACATTAAGGCTAAATTCTAAAAATGTCTAATCTCTTACAAAGAGATCAGCATTATCGACGCGAAGCGATGGCTTGCCACTTATTTAATTCTAATTGGGGAGCCGCACAGGATAATACGTGTAGTTTAAACGCATCGAAACTAGCAAACTCAAATCCTGCACTGTCGCTTAGTTCATTAAACACTAAACGAAGTTTCCGCATGGAAAAAAATGGCATGATAGTCAGTTCGCTTCTCGGCATATGCCGGCCTGTGTTGGAATAAGCACTCAGTAATTCCGCTTCACCGTAGTTTAACTCTCTCATATCGCTATATCCTTGCTATACATTTGTTTATATTTTAACCCTTATTTGAGTTCACGGTTTAGCACTGAAAAGAATATATAGATAGATTTTAATATCTTTTTTATTGTTGATTTCTCGAATCCTAGGTGGGTATTTATTATCAGGCTCGCGTCAATGTTTTGACTGACTGTCTTAATCAAAAATAAATCTAATCACCCCACATAACTATTCAAAATAGAATAAATTTTAAAAACATACGCTTACAAATATCGTATTTTCTAGCTCTTTGTTTTGCTGAGATTTATTTGTCACCAATTTGAACTAAGGCATTTTTAGATTTTGCACTACATATTTCGAAGGAAATTTAACTGTTCTGTAAGTCAAAAATTAAGCGTTGATACTGGCTCCAAGCCTATATACACTTAGGCGCAATTAAATAAACAATTATATTTTACCGTCTAAAACTGCGTTTTTGGGCTCAGTTGAAAAAAAGGAACTTATGTCAGCTAGCATTCTTTGGCACGATTACGAAACTTGGGGAGTGGACCCCAAACGCGACTTTCCCGTGCAGTTTGCTGCCATTCGCACCGACCTTTCGCTGAACATTATCGACAAACCTATCAATTATTTTTGTCAAATACCAAATGACTATCTGCCTCACCCACAAGCATGCTTGGTAACAGGGATTACACCACAAGAAAGTTTATCTAAAGGTGTTGCTGAGTATGAGTTTGCAAATAAAGTGTTAGCGCATTTGAATCAAGCTGAAACCTGCAGTGCTGGCTACAATAGTATAAAATTTGATGAAGAAGTCTCACGCAATCTTCTATATCGAAATTTTCATCGAGTATACGAGCGCGAATATGAACATGGCAATTCGCGCTGGGATATTATTGATTTGGTGAGAGCTGCTTACGCCCTTCGTCCTGAGGGAATCGAGTGGCCTTTGTATGACAATGGTAAACCTTGCTTTAAACTAGAAGAGTTGAGCAAAGCGAATGGGCTTGAACATGAATCTGCGCATGATGCGCTGTCAGACGTTTATGCAACCATAGCCGTTGCTAAGCTAATTAAAGATAAACAGCCTAAGCTTTACGACTATTACTGGCAGATGCGCGATAAGAATCGGGTATTAAGTGAAATAGACGTTATAAAACGTGCTCCCTTCTTACATGTATCAGGCTATATCAATAGCGAAAACGGCTGCTGCGCTTGGTTGATGCCGGTATGTCAGCACCCTAGCAACAAAAATGTCATCATCGCGATTAATTTAAGTAAAGACATCAGTATTCTCTCATCTCTCGATACAGAAAACTTGAACAATGCAGACTATATCAGCGATTTATACCGCAGCCGTCAGTTACCCCTGATGCAGGTCGCTATAAATAAAGTCCCCTTTGTTGCAAACGCTAAAATGCTTACGCCCGAGATAGCTGAGCGTTTAGGAATAGACCGAGAGCAGTGTTTAAGCAACTATCGTCAGCTTCAAAAAATGCCTGATTTAGCGCCACTTTGTTCCCAACTGTCTCATCGGCAGTATGATAACAATGAGCCGGTAGATATCGATGCCCAGCTCTATACTAGAGATTTTCCTAGCCCTGCCGATAAGCAGTTGATGAATCAAATTCGAACGAGCAATGCCGATAACTTAAGCAACTTGTATAACGAGCTAAGTCCGTCTCCTTACCGACAACAACTGTTTAGGTATATGGGGCGGAACTTTCCGGAGTTAATGGACGAAAGGCAGTTAGAAAACTGGCAGATGCATCGACGAGAGCGCTTTGTGCATGGAACAGACAAAGCCTATTTAACGCTGAGTGCATTTCAACAACAAATTGAAGTGCTGGTCCAAGAGCACGCGCAAGATAGCAAAAAACTGTCTGTTTTGCGTCAACTTGAACGATATGCAAGCCAACTGTAACTTGCAATGATTAAGGTAGAAGCTTAACGCATGAGTGGTATCACTTTTAGCACAAAATCTGACACACCCGATTTAACAGCAAGCGTAGACCCCTTGTTGTTCGAGGGTAGTTGTAATGTGCAAGGCATTGCGGCATTGATTGCCAATACTGAGTATTATCAATACACTTTGAGCGCGCCAGCCATAGAAACCCTTTCTAACCTAATAGAAAAGGCGAAAAACGAAGGCAACATGGACACTATCGAGTACGTGATAGGCACAGAGCCTGAATCGACTGTGTCTATTGAGCTTGCTAGTGATAATATGTCGGCCTCGATGACGGTTGTGGCAAACGCCGAAGGTAAACAGCCTTCTTATAGAGAAGTGAAGTCTATGCTCGCACGCAAGGGCATCACGCGTGGGATCAGTAAAAAACGCATTCAACACTTACTCAACACCGCGTTAGAGAGCGAAGCTGGAAAAGAGTTTTCCGAGGTAATTGCTATCGGACTGCCAGCCCGTGATGGAAGAGCCTCTCGCGTAATTCCCCTAGTCCCAAATGCCCTAGACCGCATACTCCGTCCACAAAACAAAGAAGATGATAAGGTCGACATGCGTAACCTCGGAGAAATCCTCTGTGTAAGCGCCAATCAACCTGTAGCAAAACGCGGAGCTCCGTCTGATGGCCGTATCGGCTATACAGTTACCAATAAACCCTTACAGCCTAACAAGGGAGATTGGAAAGAGGTAAAACTTGGTGCCAACACTAAAATCGCAGACCACGATGAAAATCTCATTCTATCGGAGTTAGCGGGCCAGCCTAAATTTGAAAACGATGTAATGACCATAGATGACACCTTTGTTGCAAAGGGCGTTAATGTTGGAACTGGCAACATCGATTACGAAGGCGCAGTTATTGTAAATGGCGATGTGACCGAAAATATGCAAATCATTGCTAAAGGCGACGTAACCATTAATGGTTTTGTTGAATCTGCGTTCATTAAAGCGGGTGGTGATATCATCATCACACAGGGCGCAACCGGCAAAATGAATGAAGAAGACTGTCGTTTGATTGCCGATGGCAATATCTTTATACAGCACGGTCAAGGCCTGGACATTCAGGTAAATAAAGACCTAAACGTAAAGCGACAACTTGCCTACTCACGAGTAGTCTGTAAAGGAAATTTATATGTCGGTGACCCTGATAACCCAACGGGTAACCTTTTCGCAAGTAAAATCACGGCGTATGGCACAATTAAAGCAGGAAGTGTTGGTGCTGTTTCAGGCAGCTCACTAGAGATAGATTATTCAGAGGGCTTTAACACCCTTAACAGCCGGCTAGAGGCGATTACAGACTTACTTGATTCATTGGTATCGACCAACGCCAACCACGAAATTAAGCTAAGTAAAATTAACGCTAAAAAATTTCCACCTAGCCTACGCAAAAAACTCAAAAAGCTCGACCTTGTGATAGGCAAAGAACGGTCTTTGTTAACTTGGCTGCGCAAAGTGCAGGGAGATTTAGAACAAGCGAAAACCGATTACGAAACAAATGCCCGCATTATTGCTAACAAAGAGCTATTTCCAGGCGTTGTAGTAAAGCTTAATAAACGTATTTTCCGCCAGAAAAAAGAAACCATGAAATCGCGCATTGTGATGGTTGGAGTGAATTGGGAATATCAGCCGATTATTTAGAAAAAAGGGGCAAAGTAATCACTACCTGCCCCTTTTTACAAACTGATAGTTGCTTAGACTTAAAGCATCTCTACAGCTAATGCCGTACCTTCACCGCCGCCAATACAAAGCGCAGCAACGCCTTTTTTCAAGCCTTTTTGCTTAAGCGCGTGCAACAGCGTTACTACAATTCTGGCACCCGAGGCACCAATTGGGTGACCTAGTGCACATGCACCGCCTTTGATGTTTACCTTGCTGCTGTCAAGTCCGAGTTTATTGATACCAAGCATGGTTACCATGGCAAACGCTTCGTTTATTTCATATAAATCAACGTCTGCAGCCGACCAGCCTGCTTTGGCTAATACTTTCTCAACAGCTCCTACTGGCGCAACCGTAAAGTCTTCAGGCTTTATTGCGTTGGTAGCATGTGCAACTACGCGAGCCAGTGGCGTTAAGCCTTGTTCTTTTGCTTTTGACTCAGACATAACAAGCAGCGCCGCTGCGCCATCAGAGATTGAACTAGAGTTAGCCGCCGTTACCGTGCCGTCTTTTTTAAAGGCCGGACGCAAACTAGGAATTTTATCTATTTTTGCATTACCAGGGCCTTCGTCAGTATCAACTGTAACCTCACCTCGGCGTGTGCTAATCGTTACCGGCACAATTTCATCTTTGAATGTACCAGTATTAATGGCCTCTTGTGCTTTTGTTAACGAGCTCACAGCAAATTCATCCATTTGCTCACGGGTAATGCTTTCGCTGTCGGCGGTATCTTGTGCAAAACAGCCCATTGCTTTGCCATCATATGCGTTTTCTAAGCCGTCCATCATCATGTGGTCAAATGTTTGGCCGTGACCCATGCGATATCCTGCACGCGCTTTTGAAAGCAAATATGGCGCAGAAGACATATTTTCCATACCACCGGCTATGACCGCGCTAGCACTGCCTGCCTTAATTAAATCATGTGCCATCATGATTGCTTTCATGCCTGAGCCGCACACTTTATTGATTGTAGTAGCGCCAACAGCTAAAGGTAAATCAGCACCTAGCGTTGCCTGACGCGCTGGCGCCTGACCTAATCCAGCGGGTAAAACACAACCCATAATCACTTCATCGATAGCATCAGGCGAGACACCTTCAAGCGCAGCCTTTATAGCAGTTGCGCCAAGAACTGGCGATGCAACGTCACTAAGTGCGCCCATAAATCCGCCCATTGGCGTGCGTTTTGCTGCAACAATAACAACTGATTCACTCATTATTCGTCTTCCTGTATGTTAGGTATTGGATTTTTCTGTTAATACTATAAGGCCAATGCTGCAAAGTAGAAACACTACTTTGGTGGTACGGACTAAAGAGCACCCTCTTCGAAAGGCGCTTATCTCGTTTTGCAGTAAAAGCTGCCTCTCTTCGCAAAATTCACCTCATTACGTTTACGTTAACTTGACTTTACGTAAACGTAAAGTGCATTATTGCACTACCTTATAATCAGCGAAAATAATTTATGTCAGACGACACCACTTTTAGCATTGGCGAATTGTCGAAAGACTTTGATATCACGCCACGTTCCATTCGCTTTTACGAAGAGCAAGGCTTATTAGAGCCTCTTCGCCAGGGTCAGTCACGTATTTATCACACTAAAGATAAAGTGCGACTCAAGCTCATTTTGCGCGGTAAGCGTTTAGGCTTTTCATTAGCTGAAATTCGCAAATTATTTGAACTGTACGATACGAATCCCAATTCTGCCGCCCAATTAGAAACTATGCTGCAGTTAACGGAACAAAAACGCGCGATCCTTGCACAACAGCTCAACGACATTCAAATGCTAATGAATGAGTTGGACGATGTGGAAGCTCGCTGTAAAGAAGAACTTAACGACTTAACAAGAGGTGTTGCATGATCAACGCGCCCTATCCTACGCTTAATTTTGGTCTTGGTGACGACATCGATATGTTGCGTGACCATGTGTATAACTTTGCAAAAAATGAAATTGCTCCATTGGCAGAATCGTCAGATGAGGCAAATAGCTTTCCTAATGAACTATGGCCAAAACTTGGCGAAATGGGCTTATTAGGCGTGACAGTGAGTGAAGAGTTTGGTGGCTCTGACATGGGTTATTTAGCGCATACGGTAGCAATGGAAGAAATCAGCCGTGCTAGCGCAGGTATCGGGCTAAGTTACGGTGCACACTCTAACTTATGCGTTAACCAAATGTATAAAAACGGTAGCCAAGCACAAAAAGAAAAATACTTACCGAAACTTGTATCGGGCGAGCACATAGGTGCGCTTGCAATGAGTGAACCCAATGCAGGGTCAGATGTGGTAAGCATGAAACTGCGCGCCGACAAAAAGGGCGACAAGTACATATTAAATGGCAATAAAATGTGGATCACCAACGGACCTGATGCACACACCTTTATTATATATGCAAAGACCGACGTTAACGGCGGCTCCAAAGGCATCACCGCGTTTATTGTTGAAAAAGACACCCCAGGATTTAGCCAAGCGCAAAAGCTAGACAAACTGGGCATGCGCTCGTCCAACACATGTGAGCTTGTGTTTGAAGATGCTGAAGTACCGGCCGAAAATATTCTTGGCCAAGAAGGCGGCGGTGTAAAAGTACTGATGAGCGGTTTGGACTATGAGCGTTTAGTGCTCTCTGGTGGACCACTAGGTATTATGCAAGCAACTATGGATGCGGTAGTACCCTATGTGCACGACCGAACGCAGTTTGGTAAATCTATTGGTGAGTTCCAATTGGTGCAAGGTAAAATTGCCGATATGTACACGCAAATGAATGCAGCACGCGCTTATGTGTATGCGGTAGCCCGCTCATGCGACAGAGGTGAAACCACTCGTAAAGATGCAGCTGGTGCGATTTTGTATTCAGCTGAGCTCGCAACAAAAATGGCGCTGGATGCAATTCAGTTACTTGGCGGCAATGGTTACATTAATGAGTATCCAACCGGGCGTTTATTGCGCGATGCGAAACTATACGAAATTGGTGCAGGCACCTCAGAAATACGCCGCATGCTAATTGGTCGCGAGTTATTTAACGAGTCTCGTTAATTATCCGCCCCAGAAATTGAGCGATGCTTATCTAAGTTCTATAGCTTGAATAAGCACATAATTTTGAATACGCCACCTGTAAACAATATAGGTGGCGTATCAGTATCAATGAACACCAACAATATTCGGAGTCATCGTGCCGGTACTTAAAACATCTATCAACCCAAACAGCGAGACCTTCTCAGAAAACAGAGCGCACATGCAGGCGCAGGTAGACAATCTTTATCAACTGGTTGAGCAAATTATGCAGGGTGGCGGAGAAAAAAGCCGTGAGCGACATACCTCTCGAGGTAAATTGCTGCCCAGAGATCGCATAGAGACTTTACTTGATGCTAACACCGCCTTTTTAGAAATAGGCCAGTTAGCAGCACATGAAGTTTACGATGACTATGTGCCCTGTGCAGGAGTGGTAGCTGGAATTGGTCAGGTAGCGGGCACGCAATGCATGATTGTGGCAAACGATGCAACGGTAAAAGGCGGTACCTACTACCCACTTACCGTTAAAAAACATTTGAGAGCACAAACTATTGCGGCCGAGAACAATTTACCTTGCATTTATTTGGTGGATTCTGGCGGCGCTAACCTGCCTAGACAAGACGATGTTTTTCCCGATAAAGAGCATTTTGGCCGCATTTTTTTTAATCAAGCAAATATGTCTGCGCAAAACATTCCGCAAATAGCGGTAGTAATGGGCTCTTGCACCGCTGGCGGTGCTTACGTACCGGCAATGGCCGACGAATCGATTATTGTAAAAGAACAAGGCACTATATTTTTAGGTGGACCACCTTTAGTACAAGCCGCTACGGGCGAAATTGTGAGCGCCGAGGAACTTGGAGGCGGCGACGTGCACTGCAGAACCTCAGGCGTTGTTGACCATTTAGCGAATGACGATGCCCACGCCCTGCAAATTGCAAAAGATGCCATCGGGCGCCTCAATCGTCATTCTGTGTCAAATGTGGTGCGCAAAGAAACACGAGCCCCGCTTTACGATGAAGACGAAATTTACGGCATCATTCCTAAAGATACGAAGCAACCATATGACGTGCGCGAAATTATCGCTCGGGTTGTAGATGGCAGTGAATTTGATGAATTTAAAAAGCTTTATGGCGAAACCTTAGTATGCGGATTTGCGCATATCGACGGTTATCCTGTGGGCATTTTGGCAAACAACGGTATTTTGTTTTCTGAGTCTGCACAAAAAGGCGCGCATTTTATTGAATTGTGCTGTCAGCGCAAAATACCTTTAGTGTTCCTGCAAAATATCACTGGTTTTATGGTAGGCAAGCAATACGAAGCTGGCGGAATTGCAAAACACGGCGCGAAAATGGTAACCGCGGTAGCATGCGCAAAAGTCCCTAAAATTACTTTGTTAATTGGCGGCAGTTTTGGTGCAGGCAACTACGGCATGTGTGGCCGTGCCTACGATCCACGATTCTTGTTTATGTGGCCAAACGCTCGTATTTCGGTGATGGGCGGCGAGCAAGCGGCAGGCGTGTTGGCTCAGGTTAAAAAATCACAGGCCCAGCGTGCCGGCGAAGCTTTTACCGAAGAACAAGAACAAGCCATTAAGCAGCCGGTTATCGATACCTACGAAAAACAAGGTCATCCCTACTACGCATCAGCACGCTTATGGGATGACGGTGTAATTGACCCAGCCGACACACGCAAAGTCTTGGCATTAGCCTTAGCAGCAGCTTTGAACAAACCTATTGAAGACACGCAGTTTGGCGTGTTTAGAATGTAATTGGGGGTTAGCAATGCAAAATGAAATAAAAGATAACAAGCAAGCAAGCGTTGACTCAGTCACGCTAGATATAGACAATTCTGGCGTAGCGCGAGTAACCTTAAACCGCCCAGAAGTGCACAACGCCTTTGACGAAAATGTCATTCAAGCGCTGATCAATATATTTACCCAAATCAATAGCAACGACAATGTTCGCGTGATGATTTTGCAGGCTAATGGCAAATCTTTTAGTGCCGGTGCAGATTTAAACTGGATGCAAAAGATGGCGACCTACTCTTTTGACGAAAACAAACAAGATGCGCAGCAACTAGCAATAATGCTCAACACATTATATAGCATCAATAAACCAACCATTGCTCGTGTTCAGGGCGCGGCCTTTGGCGGTGCTGTTGGCCTAGTAGCATGCTGTGATATTGCGGTTGGCTCTAAACTCAGCAAATTCTGTTTAAGCGAAGTTAAACTTGGTCTTGTGCCTGCCACTATCTCGCCCTATGTAATTAAAGCCCTAGGGCAGCGCGAAGCAAAGCGCCTATTTATGACCGCTGAGGTGATATCTTCGAGGCGAGCACGCCGTTTGGGTTTGTTGAGCGAAACCGTAAGTGAAGAGGAATTAGACACCACCATAGATGCAATTGTAAAAGCGATATTGAAAAACGGACCAACGGCGGTTTCACAAGCTAAAGCTTTAGCAAACGATATTGCCGATCGCCCTATCAACGATGACTTACTCGATTACACGAGCGAAGTTATTGCTCATATCAGAGTCTCAGATGAAGGCCAAGAAGGCTTGAAAGCCTTTTTAGAAAAACGCAAAGCCAATTGGGTGAATACCGATGATAAATAAAATTCTAATAGCCAACCGCGGCGAAATTGCGTGCAGAGTCATACGCACCGCTAAACGTCTTGGTATTGCCACCGTTGCAGTGTACTCCGAAGTGGATGCCAACGCTCAGCATGTGCTTATGGCAGATGAAGCTGTGTTACTTGGCCCAGCCGCTGCCAGCGAGAGTTATTTAAAAGCCGATTTAATTTTAGAGTTAGCGTTAAACTTAGGCGTAGATGCGATTCATCCGGGCTATGGCTTTTTATCTGAAAACGCTTCATTTTCTAAAGCTTGTAGCGATAACGATATCGCGTTTATTGGCCCCGGCCCTGACGCCATTAGTGCGATGGGCTCAAAATCTGCAGCAAAAACCATCATGGAAAAGGCGCAGGTTCCTTTAGTTCCTGGCTATCATGGTGATAATCAAGATCCTGAGTTTTTGCATCAACAAGCAAAAAGCATGGGCTACCCTGTTTTACTGAAAGCAGCTGCAGGCGGCGGCGGTAAAGGCATGCGCCAAGTTTGGAAAGATGAAGAGTTTATCGCAGCACTAGAGGCGGCTAAGCGAGAGTCTCAATCTAGCTTTGGCGATCAGCACATGTTGATTGAAAAATACCTCACCGAACCTCGCCATGTTGAAATTCAGGTATTTTGTGATAACCACGGCAATGGCGTGTATTTGTTTGAGCGTGATTGTAGCGTGCAGCGCCGCCATCAAAAAATTATTGAAGAAGCACCTGCACCCAATATGTCTGAAGACATTCGCCAGCAAATGGGCGATGCTGCCTTGAAAGCAGCTAAAGCCATTGGTTACTCAGGCGCTGGCACGGTGGAGTTCTTGCTCGATAGCGACGGCAGTTTCTATTTTATGGAAATGAACACTCGCCTGCAGGTTGAGCATCCGGTTACAGAAATGATAACCGGTGAGGATTTAGTTGAATGGCAAATTCATGTTGCCAATGACCTACCCCTGCCCAAAACCCAAGATGAGCTAAGTTTAAACGGACACGCATTTGAAGCGCGCGTGTATGCCGAAGACCCAGACAACGACTTTTTACCGCAAACCGGTTTGCTAAGCTATTTAAAACCACCTCGCGGAGAGAGCATTAGGGTAGATACCGGTGTTGAACAAGGTGATGAGGTTTCTATTTATTACGACCCGATGATTGCCAAATTAATCGTACATGGTAAAGACAGGCAACAAGCTCTGTCTAAACTTATAAGTGCTCTACGTGATTATCATATCGTTGGTGTGACTACGAATATTGAATATTTGCTGAGAGTTGCTCAAAGCGATGCTTTTACCATGGCTGACCTAACTACTGACTTTGTTGAGCGCCATGCCGACAGCCTCGTAAGCGAAAATGCTGAAATAGAGCCACATATGCAAGCTTTAGCCGCTTTCATTTTGCTACAAACTGAAAGTAAACTAAGCAACACAGCCTTCGCTGATTTTGCTGGCTTTAGGTTAAACCACCGTCAGAAAAAACAGCTCAGCTTTAGCCATAAAGATAAAGACTGCGTAAGCGAGGCAACTCGCATTGACCAAAACACGTGGTCGATACAAACGGCTGAAGATACCTTATTAGTGACAGGTTTAGTAAACAGTAGTAGCGAAGCAAATGGCGCAAAAGTGTACCAAGCGAGCGTGCAGGTTGATGTCTTGCAAATACAGGTTAGCGCGATTATCCATGGCAGTACGCTAACGCTTTTCACCAACGACAATCAGCTTAATATTAGCCTACCAGAGGCCGACTACAGCAGCGATGATCACGGGTCGTCTGCAGGTGGTATTTTAGCACCCATGAACGGTACATTAGTAAGCATGCTCGTCAAAGCCGGTGATACGGTGCAAAAAGGCGACTCCATAGCAATTGTTGAAGCCATGAAAATGGAACATGCCTTAAAAGCGCCTTTTGATGCTAGGGTAGTTGAATGCTTTTTTGCTGCAGGCGAGCGCGTAGACGGCGGTGCTATATTGCTTGAATTAGCGAAGATTGAAGACGAATAAAAGGCGGTTGTATGAGTTTTAGTTTGGATGTGCCAAGTGAAGTGAGTATTGTTGAAGTAGGCGCAAGAGATGGCTTACAAAATGAGAAAACGCCGCTTACGGTAAATGACAAAGTATCACTGGTAAATGCTTTATCAGGCACAGGCTTAAAACGCATCGAAGCCGGCAGCTTTGTATCCCCTAAATGGGTACCGCAAATGGCAAATTCTGACGCTGTTTTATCTGCAGTTACGCGTGCACAAGGCGTTGTATATAGCGCCCTTACTCCGAATATGCGCGGATTTGAGGATGCGCTAGCAAATAGAGTTGATGAAGTAGCGGTATTTGGTGCAGCCTCAGAATCATTTTCTCAAAAAAATATCAATTGCAGTATTGAGCAGAGCATTGATAGGTTCACTCCAGTTATAGAGGCAGCAAAAGCTGCCAACATTCCGGTTAGAGGCTATGTTTCTTGCGTGTTAGGTTGCCCTTATGAAGGCGAAATAGCCCCACAAGCTGTGCTTGATGTGAGCAATACTTTGTTATCATTAGGTTGCTATGAGGTATCTTTAGGTGACACCATTGGCGTGGGCACACCGAAAAAAACACACCAACTGCTGTCATTACTTTTGAGTCAAATACCAGCCAATAAAATTGCGCTTCACATGCACGATACCTATGGTCAAGCGCTTGCTAACGTGCTCATTGGTTTGCAGCATGGCATTGCAAGTTTTGATGGCTCGGTTGCAGGACTCGGCGGCTGTCCCTATGCAAAAGGTGCATCGGGCAATCTAGCCACCGAAGACTTAGTCTACATGCTGCAAAACATGGATATCTCTACAGGTATCGACTTAAGCAAGTTGATTAAGGTAGGCCATAACATCAGTGTTAAACTAGACAGGCAAAATGGCGCTAAATCTGGCAAAGCACTGCTGAGCTAAACGCAATGTAAACAGTTGCCAATTGTTTAAATCAGCTGCTCATTTAATTATTCTTAATAGACTTGCTCAATACCGCCGTTTCTAATTTAAGTAAAATCAGAATGAGCAGCACGTACCAATTTAGCTCACCTGAATAAGCCCACATAGCACATAACGCGATAAAGACCACATTGATAATCATCAATATTGTTTTCATAATCCACCTC
>CAYQMI010000059.1:0-22842 GCA_964418575.1 uncultured Glaciecola sp. | reverse complement strand
ACCTGCGTGGGAATGACTTTTGTTTTTAAGCGAAATGCTGAGCGAGCAATTAAAAGTACTCCTACCAAACACGTTTAAGTAAATCACGAGTCTGTTTAATGCCTGTTACAGGATCGCTGCTGTGGCCTTCAAACTCGACGCTATGATAGCCATTAAAGTTGTTCTTTTTGGCGATTTCTACCATCCGAGCAACATCGATAGTAGTTTCAAAACCCTCATCATCAAATGCGTAGGTTTTTACGCTAACAGAATTGGTATATGGCATGAGCTTAGTAACGCCTTCATAACGGTCGTAAACCTGCTTAGTTTGCCAAATTTCTGTTTCCGACCATTTAAAGTTATCGTAGTCTAAAAATACTTGTAGGGCAGGGCGATTGGCTTGTTCCATAAGGGCTACCAGCCAGTCTGCATTGCTTGACAGACCGCCGTGGTTTTCGACTAAGAGCACTAAATTTTGAGATTTAGCATAATCGGCTAATTCAGTGCAGCTGGCAAGTGCATTATCTAATTGCGTATCCCAATCACCAATGCCATGCGCATTCACGCGTACTGATGCACAGCCGATTTTACTCGCTATATCTATCCATTTTTTATGATTTTCGATAGCTTGCAAACGCGCTTGCTTGTCGTTATGTGCAAGGTAGCCCTGTTGATCGAGCATTAGGTTGTTGGTAACAATACCATTGTCTTTGCAGCGCTGGCGAAGTTCAGCCCAATACGCATCATTATTGACCTGATCAAAATAAAAGGTATTTACAAAATCAACCGCATTAATACCAAAAGTTTGCTGGGTATATTCAGGAAACATCATTGGCGAGAGCTCGCCCTGTAATACTTTAGCTGGATCGGTTTGCAACCATGCCTGCCACTGCTCGTAGTTCTCGTTAAAAGTATTGCCAAACTGCGCAGTTTGCAAAGCCCATTGCGCTAACGATAGTTTCAGCTCAGGCGCGCCAGCATCACTTGAGATATTACCCGTGCTCACACCCACAGCAGGCTTGTCTGTGCATGCTCCAAGAGCAAGTGCTCCGGCACCATACGCCAGCCCTTTGAGTAAAGTTTGATTGAACTGACGGCGTGTAAACGTTTGTGTGGGGAAGATTTTATCTGACTTGATTTTACTCGGCATAAGCTTTGCTCCTTGCTAATTAGATGAATCTTTAATTTGGCGATACTCTTCATTCGAAATATCAAATACATACATCAGTGCATGTTTTGCTTGGTCACGCATAGGGTCTTGTGGATCTTGCGCAATAAACAACAACTCTTGCTTGATGTTATCTGAACGGGGCACTGTCCCTGAGTGTAAGCCGTCTAATATGCTGTAGCGTAATTCATCATCATTGCTGCTGCCAATATATTTAGAGGCTAAAGTACTGCGTTGCTCCTGATTGCTGAAGCGCAATACGTGGCTCACTACCGCGTTTTTGTTATCAAACTCGCTGTCTTCTAGCATGCCATTGAGCCCACTTAAAATTTGCTGCCGCTCTATTGAACCTACCTGAAAAGGCATAACTAGGTCTAAGGCGTTCAATTTAGTGCTCGACGCTTCGTCGGAGTAAAGCGCTATGTCTACCAAGGAGTTAAGGATCTCGGGGTTGTCTGCGGCGTTGTGGGTGTTAGCTACTAAATGCAGAAATTGCTGCCGAGACGCTGAATCAAAGCGCTGACTTGCTTGAAGAGCGGCTCGCTCAAGAGCTTGTAGTCCTTTCTGTTCTGGCAGAGCTTGTAACACAGCTGTGACGTAATTGAATTCGCGAGAGTTAGGATCCAGCGTTTGCATATGTTCAATAATTATTGAAAGTTGGGCAGGTGAGTCTGCCAATACAGCGCGCAGTTGGTCAATCGCCTGGCCAAAGCTGCGTGCATCTTTATCGGTATTAGGTAGTGAAAGCGTAATTAGCTCATTGAACATTGCTATAATATCGTCAGGGTCTTCCCACTGATATTCCTGCGCAGTGATGTCTAAGCTTTGTTCTGTTGTGTTTTCATCCGCAGGTTCATTTGCGCTCTGCGTTTGCTCTGCAAACACGTTATTGTTTTGCTCATTTTGTTTTAATAAATCATCAAACGAAGACCATGCATGAGGTTGCATCTTTGGTGCAGCAAATTCATTTATAGCTTGACCTTGAGCTAGGTTTTGCTCGTCTGAAGGAGCCTCCTTGCTGTTTACACCCAACAAATAACCACCGTAAAAAGCGAGTCCTAAGATAGTAAGTGGGGCAACAAACTTCCGAGCGTTCATAACTTTTACGCGCTTGCTGATGCTTTTATTTCGTAAGTGGTTTTAATATCCACTTGTTGATTAAGCATAAGCATTACCGAACAGTATTTTTCAGTAGAAAGCGCAACGGCCCGTGCCAGGTGTTTTTCGCTAACATTGCTGCCTGAGACCACATAATGTGCGTGAATGTGAGTAAAAACACGTGGCGGCTCGGGTGCACGCTGCGCGCTTAATTCGCATTCGCAGCTTTCAATGCCTTGGCGAGCTTTACGCATGATCTCTACAACATCCACCGATGAACATGCGCCAACACTTAACAAAACTGCATGCATAGGAGACAAAGCATTACCATTTCCATCTAAATGCAGCGTTTCACCGCTTTCCATCTTGCCATCAAAAGCAAGTCCATCTTCAGAAGGTTGCCAAGTGACACTTGCTTTCATTGGTGCGTTTTTTCTATCTTCAGACTCATTTGCCATTTTTTTATTCTCTTAAGAAATGCGTTTAATATAAGTAGGCGTAATTTCAATTTGCTTCGACTTATAAAGTTGGCCCAGTGCTTTTTTATAAGCGTTCTTGCTCACGTTAAAACGAGTTTGTATCTCTTCAGGACTGCTTTTATCGGTTAGGCTAGAAAGGCCATCGTGGGCATCTAAATCACTTAGTATTTGCTCGCTTAAACTTTGTCGCTGCTGCTTGTCGTGACGCTGCAAACTTACATCAATCTTACCGTCTTCACGCAGTTTACTAATAAAACCGCTGTGAGTATCACCAAGTTTAACCGCTTTGAACAAGTCGCTTTTATACAATAAACCGGCGTAGCAATTGTCAATAATGACTTTAAATCCAAGTGGCGTTTCTGCGTAAACTAAGAGCTCAACTTGGCGGCTATAATCCCACTGCTTAGGCGCATCGAGTAGCAGCGGCTCTATTTTGCTGGTGGCAAACAGGCGTTGATTTTCTGGCTCGTGAATCAAGCTCACAACAAGCGGCAAGCCTTCGGCTACTTGGCTATGCAGATATTGTTTAGGTACAAACAAATCACGACTCAAGCCCCATTTTAAAAAGGCCCCAGCATCGGTTAAGCCAACAACGTTGAGCGCTTTAAACTCACCCATTGATATCGCCGCCGGTTCTGCGCTAGCGTGAATCGATTTGTCTTGTCCATAAAACAAATACACATCGATTTCTTGGCCCTCGCTTAATGCAATGTCGGTAGCTTCGAGCAACACATCTTGCGCGTTTTCAGTCCATGGGTTGTTTGCATCTGGTGTATGGTCTGGGTCACATAAGACATAGCCAACGGGAGAGGCTTCTTTAACTTCTAATGTATTGATTTTTCCTAGAGATAGCATATGTTTACTTATTCAAGTCGTTGCGCGTAAGTTTGGGCTGATGTGGTAGTAAAACCAAGATTAACAGCGGCGCGTATGTTACATTTTCTTGAGTATATCAATAGCATAATAGGAAGTATCGGATTTGATGAAACTTAATGCTGATTTAGGCGAAAGTTACGGGCGCTGGCAGTCAACAACTGACCAAGACGTCATGCCTTATATCGACCAAGCCAACGTAGCCTGTGGTTATCATGCAGGTGACCCAAAGGTCTTAGCCGCTACACTCGCACTGGTAAAAAAGCATAATGTAAGCCTTGGAGCGCATCCATCTTATCCCGATTTACAAGGCTTTGGGAGGCGCAGCATGCGTATACCCGCCGACGAACTCATCCCTATGCTTCACGCACAAATTGCTTTGGTTGAGGGAATGGCAAAATGTCAGGGTTTAAATGTTGATTATGTTAAGCCGCACGGTGCCCTATATAACGATATGATGCAATTCCCTCAAGTCTTTGAAGATGTGGTAAGCGCCTTATCGAGTTATCACCAGGTACTCCCACTTATGATACAGGCGCTTATCAATAACGACTTTCACAAGCATATTGCTGAGCGTCACAGTGTCCCCCTTATTTTTGAAGCATTTGCCGATAGGCGCTACACAGCAGACGGTTATCTTACATCGCGACAAAACGAGGGAGCTGTGCTCGATGAACAAGGGGCAATCGAGCAAGCAAAGCGCTTGGTGCAAGATAAGCAAGTTGTTGCAGAGAATGGCAAGCTGATCAATATTGCGGCCGATAGCCTGTGTGTGCATGGAGATAGTCCTAGTGCATTACAAATGGTGATAGATATTCGCCAACTGCTAGCCTAAAGATCTAAGCTATGAGCGAGCGAATTTCCCTTTATCAGTCACCTAGTCTAATACATCTCAACGCTTTCACTACTTTGCATTGGGTAAACGAAAATAGCTGTTTACTGGAAGTCGATACAGCAAAAATAGAGCAGTTATTTGGTGACCAGGAAGCATTTAGCGGCGACCAGGTATTGTTGTGCGCAAATAAGCTAATTGAACAATGGGTGACAGCGCTACTTGATATCAGCTCTTGCCTTGATATCCCCGAAACTCAGGATGTTGATGCCGCACAAGGTCCGTCATGGCTTTTAAATTATGTGCCATCCTATACCTCGTTGTTGCTAGTGCATGATTTAAATATTATCGATAGCTTTGGGCTTGTGGCCTTTCTAAAAAAATGTGCAAAAAATAGAAGCATTGAAGCTCATGATGACGTTAAGTCCGGTGTTAATTCAACGACGCATGAGATAGAAGTTTGTTACGACCCGAATTTACAAAGCTACCTGCAAGAACAAGCGTTAATTAACGAGACCCTCCCCAACGATTTACCAGCGCTTGAAAAGCATAGTGATTTGCCTAGGGATGAACTCATTGAACTTCATGCTAGGCGTGAATATAGAGTGTTTAGCGTGGGTTTTTTGCCTAACTTTGCCTACATGGGCTTAACCGACGAAAAGTTATTCATACCGCGTTTATCAAGCCCAAGAAAAAAGGTGCCAGCGGGAGCAGTGGCTATTGCAGATAACCAAACGGCAATTTATCCGCAAGCATCGCCTGGTGGCTGGCATATTATTGGCTACACCTATGTCGATTTAAGTAATCAAGACTGCGTAAGTTTCAAAGCTGGCGATTTGGTGCGTTTTACGCCGATTAGTAGCGAGGAGTATGGTAAGAATTTGCATACTTCTCAGCGTGGACAAAAGGCTTGATATGCTAAAAGTAGAAGGCATCGGTTTTTATGCACAATTGGTTGATAGAGGTAGAGTGCATTCTATGCACAAAGGCTATACTGAATCGGGTGCTTTAGATTGGTTTAGCTATGAAATGGCTCAGGCATTGGTCGCAAATGACCTGAGTGAAAAACAAAGCGGAGCGATTGAAGTGACGCTTGGTTATTTTCACTTAAAATTTGAAGAAGATGCCATTATCGCTATCACTGGAGCAGACTGCTCTTGTATGGTTGATCAGATCGAATATGCCATGTATCGCCCCATTATTGTCCGCGCAGGTTCCATGTTGTCGATAAACGACATCGGTAAAAATTCTGGAATGCGAGTATATCTGGCGATAAAAGGCGGAATTGAATCGGCCCGGATGTTTTCATCAGTGTCGAATGTGGCGCGCGAAAAAAGTGGCGGGGCTCTAGCCAATGGGCAGTCTTTGCGAGAGGGCGATGCAATTGCCATAGCGTATCAAGCTAGTATTCTCAAAAAGCCCGATGAGCAATTAAACTCCCTTATTGAAACGCTTAGCAATGCACTTTATACACACAATGCTTTTATGCAAAGCTATCAAAAGCAGCGCCAACTTACGCCAAGCTTTATAAGACTCAGCTTGATACCTAGCTATCAGTGGTCCGAATTCGCGCTAACGGAGCGCGCAAAGTTTAGCAGTGCTACTTTTCTGGTAACGCAGGAGGGCGACAGGATGGGCGTTCGTTTAAAAGGATCGGCAATTCAGGGGCCTAAGCGACAATTATATTCTCAAGGCCTCTGTAATGGCGCGGTTCAATGTGCGGGTGGGGGCCAGCTAATTATTATGCTAAACGATCGTCAAACCATTGGAGGTTATCCAGTGCTAGGTGCTATTGACGCGCACTCTAGAGCGAAGTTAGCGCAATGTCAGCCTAATGCAGAAATAAATTTTAAGCTAGGTGACGCGCTAACAAGTTCAGCACAACTGACTCTTACGATGCAAAGCCTGAAAAACTTATCTAAATGGGTAGACCAGCATTTGAATTAGTGCTTCAATAATTAAGAGAGTTCTTATTGATTGAAGAAGATTGTTAATGGCCAAGGTATTGTTAAACCAAGAGTTTGTAGATGAGCTGCAAGCAAAAATATCACCAATGGATAGGGGTTTTTTGTTTGGCGACGGTATTTATGAGGTGATACCTTGCTACAGCCACCGGCCGGTTGGCCTCAAACTGCATTTGGCTCGCATGAATAATGGTCTAAAAGAGATTGGTATACGATATACCGCAGATGAAAAGGTTTGGGCTGAGAATATCGCAACATTACTTGAACAGTTCGATACGCCAGACATGGGTATTTACATCCATGTTAGTCGAGGAGCTGATGTTAAGCGCTTTCATGCCTATCCTGACAATATTGAACCCACCATATTCGCTTACGCATTTAAGATCCCATCATCACAAGTGCTTGACAGAGACAAAGCCAAAGGTTTTAAAGTAAACACCGCGCAAGACTTAAGATGGCAACGATGCCACATTAAGTCAACTTCCTTGCTTGGTAATGTCATGCATTTTCAACAAGGGCAAGATGCTGGTAAAGATGAAGTGATTTTGTACAACGAGAGTAAGGAAATTACCGAAGCTGCGGCTTGTAATGTATTCGTGGTAAAAGACGATGTTATTTACACGCCACCGCTCGATAATCAGTTACTGCCTGGCGTGACCCGCAGAATTATCCTTGATAGCTTAGAACATGCGGGTGGCTTTGATGTAAGAGAGCAGGTCTTGCCATTGAGTATATTAGACACGTGCGATGAAGCATGGCTAACATCATCAAGTAAAGAGATTGGTGCAATAGTGGAAATAGACGATAGAAAAATTGGTGATGGACGACCAGGAAAGATGTGGTTAGCCGCCCAAACTGCTTACAACGCTTACAAATTTAGCTGTTAATCATCATCTTCTAAACAGCTACCATCGTTACACTCGCCATATAAATACAGGCTGTGATGGGTAAGTTTCATGTTGTTGGCTTTCGCAACTTCTTCTTGGCGACTTTCAATAAGTGGATCTTCAAACTCAATAACTTTACCGCATTTTAAACACACTAAGTGGTCGTGATGTTCTTTATGGCTGATCTCAAAAACAGACTTTCCACCTTCAAAGTGATGGCGATTTAATATACCTGCATCGTCAAACTGATTGAGCACTCGATATACCGTAGCTAAGCCAATTTCTTCACCCATATCAATCAAAAGCTTGTATACATCTTCTGCGCTAATGTGCTGATTTGCAGGCTCTTGGAGAATCTCAAGGATTTTTAATCGAGGGAGCGTTACTTTTAGGCCCGCTTTTTTTAGTTCTTTGTTCTGGTCCATGAGCTTCCTAAGGTTATAAATTCTGTGGACATTATAAGTAAGAATTCAAGATTTAACAGCTTTTGCCGACCAATAAGATAACAAATCTTTGTTTTATTTATTGCGATTGTTTTAAGATCGCCGATTATGGGTCGTTTTATGCATTTTACCGTTGTTCGCAAAATGGTTATTGGCTTCACTAGTCTTGCGCTGCTTCTTATTATCACGAGTGTTCTTTCTTATGTTGGCTTAACGCAAATTAAAGATAGTGCGGAGCAGGTCGCCAGAGAAAAAATGCCCATTCAGCGAGTAGTGACTAACCTCAATGTAGATATTTTGAGGCTAGGCACAATCACTACAAACGCATACTTTGAATCTCAACAAAGTGCTTTGGAGCAGCTGAAAGCTAAGTTTGATGAGGGTTTTGCATCTTATGCTGAAGAGCTAGCGGATTTAGGGGAATTGGTTTCAGAGCAAAATACTGAGCTTTTGCAAAAAATTAACGCCAACTCTGACGCTTATTTAAGTGCTAGTAATGCCATGTTCGAAGCGAAATTCAACACAATAAATAAAACATCTAGCCTTAAAGATGCTGCAGATACGGCCTTAAATCATGCGGATGAGGCCAGTGCGTTGATGTTAGATTTGAGCTACTTAGAAGATGATTCTCCCGAACTTGAAACCCTCATTGGCATGACAACAAACATTGATAATAAGCTAGGTCTTATGCTTGCGAGCATGAAAGAGCTTGTGGCCTCAATGGACACTGAGCTCATTGAACAAACTATTGGAAACATTGAATACAATATCAGTAATGTTGCGGTTGACGTGGACTATGCAAAACGAATAGCCGCAGATA
The DNA here is from genome assembly GCA_964418575.1 of uncultured Glaciecola sp. Lineage (GTDB taxonomy): Bacteria > Pseudomonadota > Gammaproteobacteria > Enterobacterales > Alteromonadaceae > Glaciecola. The sequence goes on along the minus strand of CAYQMI010000059.1, from coordinate 14,299 downwards.
TTGATACCCAAGGCATATTTGAAATGTTTGATGAAGAATATGCAAACATGAAAGATGCACTCGAAGCAGAGGGAGGAGCCTTCGCTCTCAAACGCGCACAGTTATCCCTGTTATCTGAAGCAGGGGCTCAAAGACTTGCCTCAAATCAAAATATTACTAAAGCAATCGATGATCTTACTCTGTTATACGAGCAAGCAAATTCATCTGCATTAGAAGGACAAGAAGATATTCTTGATGCGGTACAAGCTAATGTCATTAAGAGTTTTGCCGTATCTTTTGTCGGCATTGTAGCGACTATTCTTTTAGCAATTGTAGCGACGCGGAGTATTGCTAAGCCCTTAAAATATGTAAATGCAAAATTACGTGTATTGAGCGGTGGCGATTTAACACAAAGTTTAAGGGAAGAGGGCAAAGATGAGTTTGCTGAATTAGCAAAAAGCGTGAACCATTTGATTGGCGGTTTGCGACAGCTAATTGGTAGCATTCGCGATAGGGAACAAAGCTTAAATATTGCCATGTTAAAAAGTGTTGAGATGGGTGATAAATCGTTAGAGCAAGTAGCGCAGCAGCAGGCGCAGATTGACACCACCAGCGACAATACACAGCAGGTAAAAAGCACGAGCCATTCGAATTTAAACCAAATTCAGGCTGCCGATAGTCAGATAGAGGCGGCTATTGAGCAAAGTGAAACCGTGGTCAACCTTGTAGAACAGTCTAAACATCAGGTAAATGAGCAGGCAGAGCAGGCCAAGCGTTCAGTAGAGATTGTGAATCGTTTAGGTGAGAACAGCCATAAAATCGGCAGTATCTTGGATGTAATAAAAACAATTGCTGAGCAAACCAATTTACTAGCACTTAACGCCGCAATAGAAGCCGCTCGAGCCGGGGAACAAGGGCGAGGATTTGCTGTTGTCGCTGATGAAGTGCGCACGCTTGCAAATCGTACCCACAATTCGACAGAAGAAATTGAAGCAATGATTGGCACCCTACAGAAAGATTCACAACATGCGGTAGATGCTATGAAAAGGGGGTCTGAGCAAGTACAGAAAGGCGTGGAAATTACCAATGAGGTTACGTCGCAAGTACTTACCATTAAAAAGCTGATACAGGGATTAGCCGATTTTAATCGTCAAATTGTACAAGACACTCATAAGCAGGATGATTTACTCGATGATGTGGTATCTAGGCTAAACACCATTGTTCAGCTTAGTAGAGAAAGCGAATCAAGTACTCGAGCGTCAAACGACGCAACTCACGAAATTGAAATGCAAATGGAAGGACTAAGTCAGGCGGTTAAGCAGTTCAGAATGGAATAATGAACCTGCAAAAAAAGGCCGGTTAGTTAACCGGCCTTTTTTACATTGTTTCATTGAGGCATGCTCAATACAATTGAGCAAAGATTACAAACGAATATTTGCTTCACTACCAAAGCCGGCTCCGTACACTAAAGCATTTAGCAGTAGGCGGTTTGTGCCTCGCGCAGCGCCTCTGTAGTTAGGCTGACCAGAGAACATAATCACTTGCCCTTTTCCTATCGCTTCTCTTGTAAGATAACTAGAATTTGCGATGCGCTGTGATGCTTCTGGCCAAATCAAGCCGCTCATGCGCACGTGCACCTCTTTACCTTGTGGCAAAGAGTACCAACCAAGCGCATTTTCATGTTTAGCGTCTTTGTTATCTTTGTACACACCAACAGATACTACCGATTGAGCACTTTGTGGCGTAACCAGTACTGTTTGATCCATATAAAGTAAAGGCAGTTGCTCGTTCACACCAAAGCTAAGCCAGTGCTCCTGATCAACGCTTCCGACTGCCATTGCGCCGGCAGGCATAAAGAGTTTTTGCCAGTCATTTCGCATTTCAAGCGCATCTTTATCTAAAGCATCAGCTTTGTCATCCCAAGGGTAGGACACCTCGGTATTTAAGACGGAAGCATTTAGCTGTGAATCTACCTGATATGCTTGCTCAGCAAGTAAGCGGCGCTGCAGAGCCATATCAAAGTCTTTCGCATCCTCAAAGATGTCGTCTACCACTTTTACCGACGTAAAGTCTTTCATCTTACTGATAATGGCGCTCGAATTGTCGTGCGTAATTAAGGTTCCACCTTGTTTAACCCAAGTAGCGAGGGCATTCTGGCTCGATTCGCTCATAGACCATCTATGCGGAAGCACAATGGTGTTATAACGGCGCAAGTCAGCAGACGATAATCGGTCAGATTCAAGATGTGAATGACGGATACCTAAGTTAGTATCAATGCTCCACCATGTTGTACCCACATCATAACTGCTCGTCCCGGCTTGCGATGCAATGGCAATTTGGGGCTGTTGCAACAACACAAAGTGCTCGCCGCCCCAATCGGGTAGTTCGCCTTTACCATAACCTGTGGAGCTGCTCATAACGCTTAAGTTAAGTTCGTCGCCGGTTTGTTGAATGAGCGATAAAAGATTTTCGTTATTGAGATTATCGGTAATGGTCACCGCTACAGAGCCGCGATTTAAGGTAATGTCGTTAAACGCAGCCGCTTTATCGATGACTCTTACATTAACACCTTGCTCCATCAAACGAGCGGCAAATGCCACTGATGCATCGTCTGCGCCATCCACGAACCAAGCGATTGCGTTGGCATCAACTTGATTATTTACGGATGCTGGTGCCTGATATGGGCTCAAATTTTTACTGAGTTCATCCTCTACAGTTAAAGCCTCTAAGCCATACATCATGGTTAAGTTCCACGCGGAGGTGTCGTACATAATAGACTCACCATGTTTAAGCACTTTTGCTCTTTCTGCTTGTACGACTTCAGGTTTGAGCGCTGCGTCAAACTCCATGATTGCTGAAAGTAACCTGGCCTCTGGCTGGCGAGCGTTTATCACCAAACTACCAGCGGGGACGTTTACATCATCGCGCTCTTCGCCTAGTTGGTTAGTGGCATCATCTACGCTGAAAGCTTGGTCTACCACCTGAATTTCAATGTCTTGAGCCAGAAGTTTTTCTGCCAACAAGTGGGTTCTGCTGAGGTTGTCGTTGGCTAATACAATGTAAGATTTATCGGCATAAGGACTTTTGTTAGAAACTACCATCTTGCGGTCTTGCCAGTAGTCACGATACATCTCGTCGGAGTACTTATCCAATGATGCTAGATTCGCGATGGTACTGATATATTGATGGTGAACCGATTCTTTATAGGTTTGTATAGTGCCTTCTGGGCGTTTTACACCATCTTCTGCCATACGCGATTGCTCGTATAAAATATGCATGCTGCCACGATACTCTGCGTAGTTTGAATAACCCGGATACCAGTTTTCAAACCACTCACCCGTAAAGTAGCGCCATCCTTTTTTATCGAAAGCCGCGCCATGGTCTTCAGAGAAGGTTACTGCCCATTTTTGCACTGCAGGGGCAATATTGAAGTTTAAGGGCTGACGAGGAGGACCCATTAAATAGGTGCTTTGAGGACCCATTTCGTGTCCATCAATCATCAACTGTGGACGCCATTGATTGATTAAGGCAACACGACCTTTTGTTTCAGGCTGAGTGAGATAGAAAAAGTCGCGATTTAAATCAAACAAATAATGGTTGGTTCGGCCATATGGCCAATCGCCACGATGCAGAAGGGCTTGATCGTCAACATTTGGCGCAGTGCCGCGATATTGTTCTAAAGATTTAGCAAAGCGTGCGCGGCCATCAGGATTCATTATGGGGTCGATGACAATCACCATGTCATCCAATAAATCACTCACGTCCTGTTCATTGCTTGCTGCAAAATGATAAATAGCAGCAAGCGCTGCATCTGCACCTGAGGTTTCATTGCCATGAATTGAGTAAGCCATCCATGCAATGGCAGGCAATCGTTCAATGATGGCGTCTGCCTCAGCATCAGAGGTTTGGCGTGGGTCTGAAAGTGCCGTTAAATCAGATTTTATATCGTCTAATTTGGCGAGGTTTTCAGCGCTTGAGATAAATACCGCAAACAGAGGGCGCCCCTCGTGACTCTTCGCATATTCAACGACCTTTAAGCGCTCACTTTGGCCCTTCCAAGTTTGGATAGCCTCGGTAATTTGAGCCGGAGTAGCGACGCGCTGACCCACTTCAAAGCCTAGGAAGCTATCGGGGTGGGTAACATCCGAGTTGTAATCGCCTTCTAAAATAGGCGCTTTATAGTCTAAGTCTGAATGATAGGTGGGTTTCATTAGTAAACTTGCTTGCGCTAAATTCGCAAAACACAGCGACGCGCAAAGAACACTAAGGAGTCTTTTAGTCATAATTCTTTTATTCATAAAAAAAGTCCGCGTTGAATGGCTATTATTGATTTTAAAAGCTTGCTCGTTGAGAGTAGCACTAAAGTATAGGAATATGTAATTGATGATATAAATGATTGTTTATTTTTGAGAAGAAGTTCTCGCAAAAGCGCAAGTTTTCGCGTTATCGAAATGTGCTTACAAGGCATATTTACAGAAAGATGAAGGTAACTTTTGAAAGATAGAGCTTTACTAAAACTTGAAATAATGATGCGTTACGCTACAATTAAAGCAAGTCGCATCAATCAAATATAAAGGTCTCACATGGCAACTTCAAGCATCAGGTTAGATGAAGAGCTCGTTGAAAAAGCTACTATAATGGGTAAGGCACTTAATCGAACAACACCAAAGCAAATTGAGCATTGGGCTAAAATTGGTGAAATAATGGAAGATAATCCTGACCTACCTTATGAGTTTGTGAGACAGGCAATCATCTCACAAGCCGAAAAAGAGGCTGGAAAACTGGAGCCATACTCCTTTGGCTAAAGCAATCAAGGTCCTACAAACTCCAAGCTTTATAAAGGCAGTAAAGAAACTACATAAGAACCAAAAAAGCGACCTAGATAATGCAGTTAAAATGATTATCGAAAATCCGCTGGTTGGCGAACAGAAGAAAGGCGGTCTTTATTTTTTGAGAGTTTATAAATTTAAAATGGTGAAACAACTCACTCTTCTCGGGTACAGCTATAAGGATAAAGAGTTAGTCTTAGAGCTTATTGCGCTTGGCACACATGAAAACTTCTATCGCGATGTTAAAAAAATCTGAACCAACACTTTACATAAGCGGCCATTTACCGCTCTTGTAAATGGTCCGTCTTCATGTTTTTGTTAGCTTCCCCGGCTTCAAGCCTCTCTGCTAACCAAACCTTTATAATTGATTGCCGAGTAACGCCAATTCTCGATGCCTCCCTATCCAAAGACTTAACCATCCAGCTAGGAAAATCAACATTTACTCGTTTAAGTGGTTGATTGGGTCGGCGAACAGTAGATAAATCTAAATCGTCAATAATATCGCTTTCGTTATCGTCAAATTTCCTATCAAAATCACTAGCTTTCATAAAGGGTCACCTCTGCTTTTCTTGAACGTCGCACCGAAATAATGCGTATCAAATTATCGCGATACGTTATTACAGCTGTCCAAAACTTATCATCAATAAGACCATCAACGATATATCTCGGTTCCTCAACAAATTGCACCTTCACTTCAATGTGATAATCGTCCATCCATAGCTTCTGAGCATCCTTAAAATCGATACCATGCTTTGACAAGTTGGATATACTTTTCTGTTCATCATATTCAAAATATTTCATAGGTATAGAAATTATACCTATTTAGACAAAACAGCAAGATATATTTGAAGGGAAGCTAACAACTTATTATGAAGACTTCATTGTAACAACGGTAAGTTGTCATTTCGAAAATGCCTCATAGTTAATCTTTTTCAATAGACTACCCTGTTTTTGATGATTATTTCTACCGCTTTTTGCGGGGTTACCATGCATACTTAGTAACCCTGCATACTTATTTTTCATTTATCCATATCAAACAATCATCTAGCCAAGATAAAAAGTTACCTTGCTGTTGTTACTATGCACGCATTGTAACAATACTAGCTTTTATATCTCTTAATGCAGGATTAATCTGGCCTGTAGGTCAGTTGTCTCTTTTGTGAAATACGGTTTACTGAACATTTTCAGGCATCACACTTAATAACAAAGGAGTCATAAATGGCTAACTCACCATTTTTGGAAAGCATTCGACATGTCATGAGAACCAAGCACTACTCAATACAAACTGAAAAAACCTAAAGCTGAATTACTGAAACTATGCGTTAAAGATATCGACTTTGAGGCTAAGATAGTATTCGTATTTAGAGGAAAAGGCGGTAAAGACCGCACTACTATGCTACCCAAAAAGCTGATTGAGCCATTAAAAACACAGGTAGAAAAAGTACGTGCAATCCATACCAAGGATGTGGATGTCAGACTAATTCACATAAGAAAAGAGAAGGCTTAATATTTTTCAAGCCCTCTCTAAATCATATTAGTATGTATTAATCACCCGCGCCGTGAACTATCGGAACATCAGTAAAGGGTTTTATACCAAATTCAGGGTAAACCTCAGACGGAAAGTATATATCACCGTCTTTCGATACCATCGAAATTGTTTTTATCGCCCGAAGGTCTTCGAGGGGATTGCCAGGCACTAAAAAGAAATCAGCCAGTTTACCCACTTCAATGCTGCCAAGTTCTTCCCCATAACCTAAATATTCTGCGGTGTCGTAAGAGGCTCTGCGCAGTACTTCTGCATTGCTCATGCCTATTTTTGAAAACAACTCAAGCTCACGATGCAGCTCAAAAGCGCCGCCTAGGTCTGTGCCCGGTACAATAAAAATACCGCGTTCGTGCATCATGCTTAAGGTCGCAAGCACCTTATCGAAAGCAGCTTTGTAGGCTTTATCCTCTTCCTCATCGGCCACATTTAGTAATGCTTGCTTAGACGAGCGCTGAATGCCAATAGGCATGTTATCAATGTAGTCAATCATGCCCGCTCTTGTTTCACCATTTCTGGCGGTGAGTCCAAATTCATGAATCACTATGGTAGGGTCAATCGCAATGTTTTTGTCGACCATAATGTTTAAAGATGTTTGCACCGCCTCGCTTTCTAAATCTAATTCAGCAAAACGCTGCATGCCTGTAATACGAAAAAGTGTGCGCGTATCCTCTTCTCTATCGAGTACCCAGCTCAACATCAGTTGGTTAATGTGGGTCACTTCGTCATAACCTGCTAGCATCATTTCATCCACCTTTGAAAACGCCGGAATATGACCCGCTACTCGCATGCCATGCTCTTTGGCTTTGGCCGCCATCGCAGGCACCCATTCACCTTTTATGGAGCTATAAATTTTTATTTGATGATAGCCACCGCGCGCGGCATACATGTCGATGAGCTCAAGAGCTTCTTGCTCTGTTGACGCAAGTTCCCCAGTGGCGTTTGAAAACGGACTCTTACCTTCAATAAAGGCACTTTTGGTTATGCGCGGGCCTATTATGATGTTTTGTTCGATTTTATTGATGAGGCTTTCTAGCACCTCTTTTTCATTGCCCATGTCGCGAACAGAGGTAACGCCAGCCATCACGTTTAAAAGCGCGTCATCATCGCTCATATGGCCGTGCATCTCGTAAAGCCCTGGAACAAGTGTGCCGCCATTTCCTTCAATCACGACTTCGTTATCGCTGGGCGTTTGCACCGGTGCATCAATTGCCGCTATTTTATTGCCAACTAATAACACCGACTGGGGCTCAGTTAAAGAAAGACTCAGGGGATTAAAAATTCTCACATTGTTGATGCGAACGGCTTTGTCAAATTTGTTACGCGCACGCTTCGCAATGGCTTGAAAGCGATCGGCATTTAAGCTGGCTGCTAACTCTCTGAGCTTAGCGTCTTCACTCACGTAGTCTTTATGCATCAAAGTGAATCGAGGTGAAAAAAAAGCGAGCATGCTACCGTTTTGTTTTAAGGCAATATAACTTGGGTCTAAGCTGATGCCAGACAGGGCATAAATATTAGCATCAATCGCTGCACTTGCGGTTTCGCTCTGCATAGTCAGTGTATCAATATTCTCAATCCTCAGTTCACCGCCAGGCAGCGCGGGTAGGGTGTTAGTAGGACTGTTCAGAAGGGCTGAAGCATAAACATATATGCCGTATGGACTGCCGTTTTGCGCCACGTAAAGCGCGTCTTTATTAAACTCAGCATCACCTGTTCCGGCGGCATCTTTCCATGACACGCTGTCGCCATCGACCTTAAAGTATTCTTCGACAGCGTTACCAAAAACAGTTTTGCCGCTTACTGTCCACGCTAAAGGTTGACCGCTTTCAGACAGGGTCAGTGTCTCAACGCTGCTCGCGCCACGACCATTGTTACTAAAGGCATAATCGATATCGAGAGTATTACCTTCGCGTTCAACTGTTAAATCGCCAACCTTTTCGCCACCAAAGAGAACAGCGAATTCTTCGGTTGTTAGTTGAGGCTTTGCAGGGCTATCTTGCGCACTGGATTGAGGAGCGGGAGAGCAATTAAATAAGGCAATACATAGGGTAAGTGTTGTGAAGTGTTTTAACATGGTGGGCGCCTGATGAAGTGTTTAGGTTTTATGCAATATCATCAAGTATTGCACATATTTGAAAAAATACTGTGATTAGCTTAAGCGAGATCGTTTTAAACGTCGTAGGCTTGAAGAATTGTAGTGATGACTTTTATGATACTTACATAGTCGCATTTCAATACCTCTGTCTATGTTAACCTCTCGAAAAAATGATGCGGGAAGTTAAAACTGGTTTGGAAATAAGGAACGGATTGTTTATCTGAGAAAAGATTTTCTTTTCATGAATTTACGTGATTGCGCAATAATTGGCATTAGTTTATTCTCAGATTTGAGTGCGTCTGCGATGTACTCTACAGATGTTTTTCATTTGTGGAAAGTAGACCGCACTTTAATTATAAGTAAAACAAATAAGGGAATTTTATGGATATTCGCACAATTTGCGGCGGCTTATACAGCGCCAAAGGATGGATGAAACTCGTTGGTGTATTGCTGATTGTATATGGTGTTTTAACAGCACTTACTATTGTTGGTATTATTATCGCGTGGCTACCTATTTGGATGGGGGTATTGTTATTTCAATCCGCAAAAGCCGTTGAAACCTGCTATGAACATTCCGATCCTGAATTTTTAGTCACATCACTGAATAAATTAAAAACGTATTTTACGATAATGGGTGTACTGACCTTAATCGGTCTCATTCTAGGACTTTTGGGTTTTGTAATGGGAGGAATAGGGGCAATTATGGGAATGGCAGGCTCGTACTAATTACGCATGCCATCAATGCCTGCGGTTACAATCGCACACCCTAAGAAATATGTAAAAAGCTGAACTTTACTCAAGTTCAGCTAAACACATCTCTTCTTTTATTTGCTCGCACCAGGCTTTAACGCGCTCTTCGGTAAGCTCTGGCTGGCGGTCTTCGTCTATGCCTAAGCCAACAAAGTGGTCGTCGTCTGCCATGCCTTTTGATGCTTCAAACTCATAGCTTTCTGTAGACCACTTACCAATTAAAATTGCGCCTTTTGGTTCAACAATGTCGCGAATCATGCCCATGGCATCTAGGAAGTACTCTGCGTAGTCTTCTTGATCGCCGCAGCCAAAAATAGCCACAAGTTTGTCTTGGAAGTCGATTTCTTCTAGCTCAGGGAAAAAGTCATCCCAGTCGCATTGTGCTTCGCCATAGTACCAGGTAGGAATGCCGAACATGAGTAAATCGAATTCAGCAATTTCTTCTTTGCTGCTTTTAGCAATGTCTTTTACGTCAATTAGGTGCTTGCCCAATTCTTTTTGAATCATCTTGGCGATATGTTCGGTGTTACCTGTGTCACTTCCAAAAAATAGGCCTACGCTTGCCATTTCAATCATTCTCCAAAATCTTTAGTCTGTTAAACGCCTTGCGCCATCCAAAACAGCTCAATAATGCCTTTCATAACAAAGCCGAGTGCGCCTAAACCTAATACTCCGTAAACGACCATTTTGCCTGCTTTTGGCACATCGTTTTTTTTGAGTACGTCATGGACTGCAAAAAACATCAGTGCAAATAGCACAACAAGGGTGATGTTTAGTGCAATTGACTCGACCGTTTTAAACAACTCTGGCGACATATAATCTCACCCAATGCAAAATCAAAGGAAGCAGCGAAGTACAAGTATACTCGCCCGACAACTGCCTTATTGTTGTTTGTAAGGCTAGCTAAATAAACTCGCGGATACTATCATAAAAAATTGGTAAAACTGACTAAAACAGCCACTTTTAGCCTATTAGCTGTTCACTTTAATGTTCACTTTTGCCCATTCGTAAAATGTTTTAATTGTCTCGTAAAAACTTTGTAATTAAGGCGTTAACAACTTGTGGTTTTTGTGCGTGAAGCCAATGCCCAGCTTGCACAATTTTAGCACTGGCATTTGGAAACTGCTCATTAATGGTTTGCTGATGCTTTGCCTGAATATAATCAGATTCAGCACCTTTCAAAAACAGAGTGGGGCCGTCAAAACACAGACCTGACTCTGTCCAATCACTTAGAACCTCATAATCTCTTACAATTAGCGATAGGTTAAAGCGCCATTGCCAATTTTGCTGTTCGTCTTGATAGAGGCTTTTGAGTAAAAAAGCTTGCGTGCCCGGGTCTAATACATGCTCTGCTAATTTTGTTTTGGCCTCTGAACGCGAAGAAATGGCCTTTAAATCGACATTATTTAAACCGTTAAACACATTATGATGGCGAGCAGGATAGGGAATAGGCGCAATATCCATAATAACCAACTTGCTGATTAAATCAGGGCGTTTTTTCGCGACTAACATAGATACTTTACCGCCAAGGGAGTGTCCAACTAGTACGCTAGCGCTTAGTGAAAGTTCGTCAAGTAGTGCAATCACTCTGTTCGCGGTATCGTCAAAGTCAAAATGCTCAGTACGTACAGACTTTCCATGATTGGGTAAGTCGATACTAATGACCTGTCGCTCGTGTTCAAATGCGCGGCGGATCACCGATAAGTTGTCTGAGTTACCAAATAGGCCGTGTATTAAAACGAGTGCCGGTAAAGCGCTTTGTTGCTGTGGACCGTGGCTTTGAAAAAATAAACCGTGAGACATGCATTTTCCTTTAAAACACTTTACTTAAAATATTATTTTAAACACCGAGATAAAAAATACCCAGCTAATGCTGGGTATAGTGAGTAAGCTTACAGCAAATATCAACTACATATTAGGGTAGTTTGGACCACCGCCACCTTCAGGGACGACCCAAGTGATGTTTTGCTGCGGGTCTTTAATATCACAGGTTTTACAGTGAACGCAGTTTTGTGCGTTAATCTGAAAGCGTTTATCGCCTGCGTCGGTATCAACCACTTCATATACGCCTGCTGGGCAGTATCGCTGAGCCGGCTCATTGAATTTAGGCAGGTTAACCTGAATGGGAATACTCGGGTCTTTTAGCTGTAAATGACAGGGCTGGTCTTCTTCATGGTTGGTATTGGATAAATACACAGAAGAGAGCTTATCAAAGCTAAGCGTGCCATCCGGCTTGGGATAATCAAAACTTGGCATTTGGCTGGCTGGTTTTAGCGTGGCGTAGTCAGGAGTCGAATCGGTAATAGTAAAGGGAAGTTTTCCACCAAAAAAGTTCTGGTCAAGGGTGTTATAAGCCCCGCCAAAGAAATTACCGAACTTATGAATAGCCGCTCCAAAATTACGCGAGCGATAAAGCTCATCATATAACCAAGACGCTTTAAAACGCTCGGTGTATTCAACAGGGTCTTTTATTTCATCGCTCTGTGTTAAGCCGAATAAAGCTTCAGCGGCAATCATGCCTGACTTCATTGCCGTATGATTACCTTTGATTTTAGAAAAATTCAAAGTACCGGCGTTACAACCCACCATTAAACCGCCTGGAAAGGTCATCTTGGGTAAAGATTGGAAGCCGCCTTTTGCAATTGCACGTGCTCCGTAAGTTACGCGGGTTCCGCCTTTGAGGGTATCGGCAATAACAGGGTGGTGTTTTAAGCGCTGAAACTCATCAAATGGAGAAAGGTGCGGATTGTCGTAATTCAAATCTACAATTAAACCTACAAATACCTGGTTGTTTTCAGCATGATACAAATAGCTACCGCCCGTTGCTTTATCCAGCGGCCAGCCTGCAGTGTGCACAACTAAGCCTTGCTTGTGCTGCTCAGCAGGAACATCCCAAATCTCTTTAAAACCCAAGGCATAATGTTGCGGCGAAACGTCTTTATCTAATTCGAATTTAGCAATTAGCTCTTTACCTAAATGTCCACGACAACCTTCTGCAAATACGGTGTATTTGCCTTTTAAAAGCATGCCCGGTACGTAGCCATCCTTTTCAGAGCCATCTTCACCTAGGCCCAAACTACCGGTTATTACGCCGGCTACGTTACCGTTTTCATCATAATGAATTTCAGAACCTGTAAAGCCCGGATAAATTTCAACGCCAAGGCTTTCGGCTTGTTCGCCTAACCAACGACACATGTTTGCCATACTCAATATATAGTTACCATCGTTGTGCATGGTTTTTGGCGTCATCAAATTAGGAAGCTTGGTGGAGCCGGTGGCACTGTTAAGCAAATAGATATCGTCGGCGTTAACTTCAACGCCCATTGGCGCGCCCATTGCTTTATAGTCTGGGAAGAGTTCAGCCAGCGCACGCGGCTCGAATACGGCGCCTGATAAAATATGCGCACCTACTTCTGAACCTTTTTCGAGCACACAAACGTTAAGTTCGGTGTTTTTCTCATTGGCTAATTGTTTTAGTTTGATTGCAGTAGACAAACCCGATGGGCCAGCGCCTACTATTACAACATCAAACTCCATTATTTCTCTTTCCATTGCTCTCTCCAAGCGCGTACTTGCAAGTTATAAGGATGTATTCGTGAAACGAATGTTATAGCTTGTCAAAACGTTGTAAAATCTGTGATGTGTGAAAGGTAATGCAGGTTGACGTTTACGTCAACTCTCGATAAATTGCGCACTGCCAACATATCTGAACTGTTTAACCGTTAGATTTGTGTAAGTCAGATTGTAGGTTTTCACGACTTAGCACATCATGAATGATTAGCAGTGATAAGCAAGTTATTAAAATTTGTAGCCATCTATAAACATTGCGAATGACTTTGTTCTTAAGGGATGCGCTGCACGTAGAAACAAACATTAGATATTGATTAGTTATTAACTGACTATTAACTCGACAAACGTCACTAGGGGAAAGTATGAAAGTATTAGTGCCGGTGAAGCGCGCCATTGACTACAACGTCAAGGTTCGTGTTAAGCCTGATAATTCTGGGGTCGACCTGAATAACGTAAAAATGGCGATTAACCCATTTTGCGAGATTGCAGTAGAAGAAGCCATTCGTTTGAAAGAAAAAGGCGACGCTACTGAGGTGATTGTAGTGTCGATAGGTGATAAGTCTTGCCAAGAGCAAATCCGCACCGGCTTAGCTCTCGGCGCAGACCGCGGTATTCATATCGAAACTGACGCGGGTGTTAGCCTTGAGTCTTTGCAAGTAGCCAAGTTATTGCAAAAAGTGGTTGAAGCTGAATCTCCCGATTTGGTTATTTTGGGCAAGCAAGCGATTGATTCAGACAACAACCAAACCGGTCAAATGCTCGCTGCCTTAACCGGCATGCCGCAGGGCACCTTTGCCTCTGAAGTAAAAATTGAATCGGGCAAAGCCATTGTTACTCGCGAAATTGACGGTGGTTTGCAAACGGTTGAGCTGACCTTACCAGCGGTGGTTACTACAGATTTGCGTTTGAATGAACCTCGCTATGCGTCATTACCTAACATTATGAAAGCAAAGCGTAAGCCTATCGATGTGCAATCTGCTGCAGATTTGGGCGTTGATTTAGCATCAAACGTTAAAGTGATTAAAGTGACTCCGCCAGCACAAAGACAAGGCGGCGTGAAAGTGGCTAGCGTTGAAGAGTTAGTTGAAAAGTTAAAAAATGAAGCGAAGGTGATCTCATGACAGTTTTAGTCTACGCAGAGCACGACAATGAAGTGCTAAAGCCAGAAACCAATAAGTTGATTACTGCGGCAAAAGCGGTAGGAAGCGATATTACTATATTAGTAGCAGGGCAGCAGTGTGAAGCAGTTGCCGATGCTGCAGCGAAACTTGCTGGTGTGAGTAAAGTGCTATTGGCGAACAACGCAGTGTATGGCCATCAACTACCAGAGAACATTGCTGAATTAGTGGTTGAACTCGCAGGTGGCTATACGCACATTTTTGCTGCGGCTACTACAACGGGTAAAAACTTTATGCCGCGAGTGGCTGCATTGCTAGATGTAGCGCAAATTTCTGATGCAATTGCAGTTGAATCGGCAGATACATTTGTTAGGCCTATTTATGCTGGTAACGCAATTGCGACAGTGCAAAGCTC
>CAYQMI010000058.1:5098-23055 GCA_964418575.1 uncultured Glaciecola sp. | reverse complement strand
TTGAGTCTAAATTTGCGCTAGCGAATATGCTCGTTCAGCAAGGCGAGATTGAGCGCGCAGAAGTGCACGTCGATGAATTAATGGAAATCAGCGACACCAATCCACTGCTTAATATGCTCAAGGGTATTATTCGCGCAGCGAACAAAGATTATGAGGAAGCGCTCGATTACAGCACAAAGGCAATTAGTTATGGCGAACAAGACCCGCGAGTTCGCTTAATTGCAGGTTTTTCTGCCTATCAATTAGGTGATTATGAGAAAGCGGTTGGACACCTATCGATGGTTGCGCAATTTTTACCAGATGGGCACCCTGGTTTACGTATTCTAGCAGCAAGTCAGCTGCAGGCTGACATGGGTACCGATGCAAGCCAAGTATTACCAAGAATTGGTGAACTAAGTCCGGCTGATGCATCGTTATTCTCGCGTGCAGGTTATGAGCTTATTCAAGAAGGCAACGTTGATGCCGCGAGAGAGGTTATCGCACAAGCCGATAAAATCAGTGAGACCGCAGACGATTTAACGCGTTTAGGGATTTTAAAGCTTTCTTTGAATGATGTTGAAGGTTTGATTAACCTCGAAGAAGCGGTTGAGAAAGCGCCAGATTCCATGACCGCAAAGGCAACTTTAGCGACTGCATATTTAGGCACTGAACAATTTGAAAAGGCACTAGAGTTAGCCGCTCAGTGGCAAGAAAGCGCACCAGAGGACGCCGAAGGCTACTTGCTAGAAGCTGAGGTGTATCAACGCGTGCAGAACTATCGCAAAGCCATTGTTGTGTTAAACAAAGCACAAGAGCTAGAGCCAGATAGCACTGCAGTGTTAGTGGCCATGATTCGATATAATCTGCGCCAACGAAATGTTACCGAAGGCACTAAACTGACCGAGCAGCTATTAGAAAAAGAACCTGCAAACGTAGTCGGTTTGGCAAGTTTGTTTGCAATTCAACTTGAGAAAGGTGACGCAAGCGACTCCATAGACCGTATTCAACGAGCGTTTAATCGTGACAAGAGCAATCAAGCGCTAGCGCTATTGTTAGCAAGAGCTGCGCTAGCGACAAACCAAGATAAGTTGGGTCTTGAAGCCTTAAACAGTATCTCAGCTGACCGCTCTGCGCCAAATCAATATTGGTCAATGCGTGGCTTTGCGCTAATGCGCGACAACCAAATAGACGCGGCAGAAAAGCATTACGAGAAATGGGCGGAAGTGCAGCCAAAGCAAGAAAGCGCAATAATAGGGCACTTGTTAATTCTTGATTCAAAACGCGACTATGAAAAGGGCATAAAACTCACAACAGAATTTTTAGCACGCAATGACAGCCCTCAGATAATTGTATTGCAATCTTACTTTTATGCCATGGCAGGAGATGCACGAGAAGCGAACAAAAGCATGGCTCAGCTAGACGAAAAGCTTGATCGGCTTCCGTTTTTGCGAGGCGTAAAAGCGAGAGTTGCACTATTAGAGAAAAGACCTGCAGACGCTTTAGAAGATGCCCGTATTTCTTATGAAGATAACAAAAAAACGGATAATTTATTTGTGCTAGTGCAAGCGCTTGAGCAAACAAATCAGCCAGAGGAGAGTTTCAAAGTAATTGAGGCTCATACTCAAGCATTTCCTAATGATATGCGCGCGAAAATGTTGTTAGCGGAGCGTCAAATTTCATCTGATAGCGAGCAAGCGATAGCTACATATCGAGAAATGCTAGAGGCCACGCCAAACAATTTTGTTGTGTTAAATAACCTGGCGTATCTTCTGATGGAAGAGGGCGACTTGGTCAATGCTGAAGAGTTTGCAAAGCGTGCATATGAGATCCAGTCAGACAATGTTCCTACCGCCGACACTTATGCACAAGTAATGATGCGTTTAGGTAAGGTTGAGGACGCGGTTGAAATATACAACGGCGTAATGAGCGATGACGTTCAAAATGAGGAGATTGTGCTTAATTATATTGATGCTTTGCTGCGCAATGGCTCAACAGTGATCGCAAAGCGCAGACTCGAATCGAGAGAATTTGAAAACCCTGTGTCAATCGAAAGAGTAGCTGCATTAAAGCAAGAATTTAGTTTATAACAGCACTCTAGCGCTGTTTAATACGGCGCGTTTTAATCATCTGAATTGGCCTGTTTTATGAAAGCAGGCCATTTTTATTGCTTCACTTATAATTCTTATTTTAAATGGTACACAAGTAAATGTTAGACAATATGCATGCCGCCTTGGTGCGACTCAGAAATAACAAGGCTTTTGAGTTTTTTGTTATTACGGTCATTATAATTTCTGCATTAGAAATTGGCGCAAAGACCTACCCATTAACGCCTACAGCGCTAACCATTACGCAGTATATTGACGTATTTATCACGCTCTTCTTTCTAATCGAAATATTGATACGATTTATTGCTGAAGAAAACAAAAAAGCATTTTTCAAGTCGGCCTGGAACGTATTCGATACGGCTGTGGTGGTCATAAGCCTCATTCCTATAGATGAATCAGAGTTAGCCTTGCTCGCACGCTTGATCAGGATTTTCAGGGTGCTGCGTATGATTTCAATCGTGCCCGAACTTAGAGTGTTAATAAACTCTTTATTAACGGCTCTACCAAGACTTGGTTACGTCGTCTTATTGATGTTTATTATCTTCTACATTTATGCTGCCATTGGCTCGTTTTTGTTTAACGAAATTAACCCAGTGCTATGGGGCAACATTGCAATATCGATGCTTACCCTGTTTAGGGTGATGACGTTTGAAGACTGGACCGATATCCAATACGAAACCATGGAAGTGTATCCAATGAGCTGGATATTCTACATGAGCTTTATTTTCTTCACCGCATTTGCTTTTTTGAACATGGTGATTGGTATCGTAGTGGGCGTCATGGATGAAGAGCATAGTAAAGAAAGGAATAAAGATCAGCCGTCGTTAGCTGATATTCAGGCGCAAATTGCAAGCCTCAGTGAGCAGCTAAACGATTTAAAAAAGTCTGCAAAATAAACTAAAACATTAGGATATAAAATGAAGTTCATCGTCATTGCCATAGTAGTCGCATTAGTTATTTTTTTCTTTGCTAAGAGCGTTAGCAATAAAAAAGCAGCAGCCGAAAATTTAGAAATAGGAAAACAGTTTTTACTGGAAAACGAAAAGCGTGAAGGCGTAAAGGAAACCGATTCAGGCTTGCAATACTTAGTGCTGCAAAATGGAGATGGCGAACAGCGTCCAAGTGCGTCATCAACAGTAAAAGTGCACTATCACGGTACGCTCATAGACGGCACTGTATTCGACAGTTCAGTAGACAGGGGAGAAGCTATTAGCTTCCCGCTTGACAGGGTTATTAAAGGTTGGACTGAAGGTGTTCAACTAATGGTTGTGGGCGATAAATTTAAATTTTTTATTCCCGCAGAGCTTGCATATGGCAACAGCGCAGCCGGCAGTATTGAGCCAGGCTCAACGTTAATTTTTGAAGTAGAGTTGCTTGGGATTGAATAAAACAGAGACAGCGAGATTAATATACAAGCTTGCGTTGGAGCATAAATATACTTTACTGAACCTATGGTCACCTCCGCTTTTAGCGAGCACGACCATAGGTTGGTAAGTAATTTAGCCCTTTAAAAATCTTTATAGTTACTTGAAAGACTAAATGTTCGGTTGTGGAGGCGGTGATAACGCGCGATTAATCGCAATTAAGTCATCTTCAGTAAGCGTGCCTGCAGCCTGTTTTAGACTAATAATCGCAGCGATAAAAATGTACCTTGCGTCCGCTAAGTTACGTCTTGCATCAAATAGGTTTCGTGTGCTGTTAAGTACATCAACGATGGTGCGCGTACCCACGTCAAAACCAGCCTCGGTGGCTTGCAAAGCTGACTCAGCCGAAACAACAGACTGCTCTAGGGCTTTGATGGTCGATATAGACGCCTTAACGTCATTGAATGAGCTTCTTAATACTCGTACTGTTTGGCGGTATGTTAGCTCTAAATTTTCACTAGCAACAACAAAGTTTGCTCTTGCTCTGTCAGTACTCGCAACAACAGAACCGCCTTCATAAATGGGTACGCTAAGAGTCAGTCCAATGCTTCTATTATCCAATCTAGGAGGTTCGTTAACAATTGGGTCTACAGGCTGCCCAGTCGTTTGATCAACCTGATTCAAAGTTGTTGTAGATTTATTGTCGCTAATGCCATATGAGCCAGTTAGACTCAACGTCGGATAATGCCCAGCGCGTGCTAAATCGATATCTTCTTTTGCAATATCTTTTGCAAAGCGCTGCGCTAAAAGCGTTAGGTTAGACTCTTTGGCAGTTTCTACCCATTCGTCAACGTTTGCTGGTTGTGGTTGAGTTGCCTCAAATTTGTCGGTGTCGAGAACTTGAATACTGGAATGATACTTTCCGGTTATTTCTCTTAACTCTTCAAGGCGGAGTTCAACTGAGTTTTCTGCTCTAATTTGACGCGCCACGGTGTTATCGAAGTTTGCTTGTGCCTCATGAACATCGGTAATTGCAGTTAAACCGACTTCAAAACGCTGTTTTGTTTGCTCTAATTGGCGTTCAATCGCACGAAGCTCCGCTTTTACGAACTCAACATTATCCTGCTCCCTAAGAACTGCTAAATATGCATTTACCGTTCTGCTCATCAGAAGTTGAAGTTCTGCGGCTAATTGGGCATCGCTTTGTTGCGCCACTAATTCGGCTCTATCCATACCGACCCAGTTAGCATGGTCGTATAAAGACATAGACAGACTTAGGCCATAACTTAGGTTTTGTGAATCGTTGTCACCTTCAATATCAATAACCGTATCTTCACTCACAAACTGCTGATCAAAGATTTCTCTGTTCGAATCGGTGTAGGATACACTGCCACTGATTTGTGGAAGCAAGGCTGCGCGACTAATATCGATACCTGTATAGGCCGCATCTTTTTGTGCTTCAGCGCGGTTGATTATCGGATCGTTAGTCAGAGCTAACTGATATACGGTAATTAGGTCATCGGCAAGCGCAGTGCCAGAGACTGACAGCCCTATAAAGAGGCTAAGTAAGGTTTTTTTCATTGGCAAGAGCCTTAGTAGATAAAACTAACGGTTAAATATATTGTGATAACTGTAGTGTATTTCAGTAACTTGTCATATCAAATACTTGTAAAACTTCAAGTACAAGTGTAACAGAATGTGATGAAATTGCAGATTAAGTTTCTGTTATCAAAGTCAAAAACGCTTCGTAGCAATAAAGGATCAATAATATATGTCACAATTCACTGCAAAAGACGTCACCTTAATCAAAACCGAAACCTTATTTAAAGGGTTTTTCAAAATGGTCAAGCACACCTTTACCCACAAAAAGTACGACGGTAGCGAGAGTGATATTGTGCAGCGCGAGGTATTTGAGCGAGGACATGCAGTGGCAGTATTAGCTTACGATAAGCACTTGGCCGAATTTGTGCTGATTGAGCAGTTCCGCTACCCTGCCATTGCTACGTCGGATCACCCTTGGATGATAGAGATTATTGCAGGTATCATCGAGCCAGGTGAAGAGGAAGAAGATGTATGTAAACGTGAGGCATTAGAAGAAGCAGGAGTGAAGTTGTTCAATGTCACCAAAGCCCTTACATATCTTTCTAGCCCGGGTGGAACAACTGAACGTTTGCATATTTACATGGCAGAAGTGGATGCTAGTACGGCCTCAGGTATTCATGGTTTAGAACATGAGGCTGAGGATATAAAGGTATTAAGAGTTCCTGAAAAACAGGCGATACAGTGGTTAGAACAAGGTAAAATTGACAACGCTGCCGCGATTATTGCGCTACAATGGTTTGTTTTGAATAAACAAACTTTATTGAGCGGTTGGCAGTAAAAAATGGCTAAAGCCAATTTGGAGCAACATTGAAAAAACGCTATGTCCCGCACCTACCGAGTATTCTTGCTACTTGTGAGAATAACTACGTGTGCATGCTCAAATTGCTGCCCGACTGCGACAGCGAAGATTTGAGCTATGATTTTAGCATAAGCGAAAAGCTGACCTATAAAATCACGATTTTAGACTCTACCCGCTACACCAGTACGCTCAACGTTGAACAACTCAATGCAAACATGCCTAAGTATTTGCGCCCAAGCATGATTGTGCGCCTGTATCACGATGCGAAAGTGGCCGAAGTGCTGGAATCTCAGCACACTTCGCAATTAAAACCGGTGTATGAGTACCCCAATTTGAATATGCATCAGCGTAATGAAAAATATATGGTGAATGTGTTTTTGTCTGAGTGGTTACATTTTTGTTTGTCACAACAGACTGCCTCAACCTAAGCGTTGAATTATACCCACATCAAATATAAGAAAAAATGCAGTAGCACAAGGGATTAAGCAAACATGCAACACCTGATTTATTTACATGGATTTTTAAGCTCACCCCAATCAGAAAAAGCCCAACAAACTTTAGGCTACGTTAAAGCCAATTATCCTGCTCTGAACCTTCACATTCCTCAGTTATCCGGAAACATCGTTCGGGCTGTTGCAAGCGTTGAGTATCTGATCGCATCCTTACCAACAAGCTCTTTACGATTTATCGGCAGCTCAATGGGGGGCTTTTTGTCTACTTATTTTGTTGAAAAGTACGGAAACAAAATGCCGTGTAAAGCGGTAATTGTAAATCCGGCGGTTGCTCCATATAACTTGATGCAAGACTATCAAGGGCAACATATCAATCCGTATTCTTTGGAGCATTTTAGCGTAAATCCCTACACCATTACTCATTTGCATCGCTTTGACTCGGCAAAAATTGCTGATCCGAGTTGCTATAAAGTGCTCTTGCAAACAGGTGATGAAACCCTTGACTATCGATTGGCCGAGGCTAAATACCAAGGTGCCGACGTGACGATTGAGCAAGGTGGTAACCATAGCTTTGTAGGCTATCAAAAGCATTTGCCTGCGATCTTCAATTTTTTAAGATAGGCGCTTGTAAAAGTATTTATGGGCAAGTGAGTTTGTCATATTGCTTGCAATCAAGCGCCTTGCTACTATGCCATCAGGTATTAGCATTCAACTGCCTTTGAATGTTTGTAACAATCTACTCATGCAGTAAAGCGTTTCGTTAATGTTCATGATTTTGTTTGATGAATCCTTTGCGCGGGCTGCTTGAAATATATCACTGAGATTAACAACAAGAATAACAACGAAAGCGCTAATCTATGAGCAATCAATATAATTCAGATGCAATTGAAGTCTTAAACGGACTAGAGCCGGTTAAACGCAGACCGGGCATGTACACCGATACCACGCGCCCCAATCACCTCAGCCAAGAGGTAATTGATAACAGTGTGGATGAGGCTTTAGCAGGTCACGCTAGCTCAATTAAAGTCATACTACACGAAGACCAGTCTCTAGAAGTTATCGACGATGGTCGCGGTATGCCCGTTGACATTCACCCCGAAGAAAAAATGTCGGGTGTTGAACTAATAATGACTAAGCTGCATGCTGGCGGTAAGTTTTCGAATAAAAACTATGAGTATTCTGGTGGTTTACACGGCGTAGGTTTGTCGGTAGTGAATGCATTATCGACCCGAGTGGAAGTAACGGTCAGGCGCGGTGGAGAAGTCCACCAGATTGCTTTCGCTAACGGCGAAAAGCTGCAAGAAATTGAAGTGATTGATACCTGCGGTAAGCGTAACACCGGCACGCGCGTCCAATTTTGGCCAGACCCAAGCTATTTTGATTCTCCTAAATTTTCAGTGGGTAAGCTACTTCATATACTCCGTGCAAAAGCCGTTCTATGCCCAGGGTTGCGCATTCGCTTTGAAGATAAGATCAGCAAAGAATCTCAAGAGTGGTACTACGAGGATGGTTTACGAGATTATTTATACCAAACTGTAAAAGACTACGAAACCCTGCCAAATGATGCGCCTTTTGTGGGCCAATATTCAGGGAATGGTGAAGCTGCAGACTGGGCGCTTATGTGGCTACCAGAAGGCGGTGAGATGGTCACCGAAAGCTATGTTAACCTAATTCCTACTGCTCAGGGCGGTACGCATGTAAACGGCCTTCGTCAGGGCCTGCTCGATTCTATGCGAGAGTTTTGCGAATTTAGAAACTTATTGCCTCGAGGCGTAAAAATAACCGCTGACGATATTTGGGACCGCTGCTGCTACATACTCTCTACTAAAATGCACGACCCGCAGTTTGCAGGGCAAACTAAAGAGCGCTTGTCTTCACGCCAAGCATCGGCCTTTGTGTCGGGCGTGGTAAAAGATGCCTTTAGTTTATGGCTCAATCAGCACACTGATGTGGCTGAGTTGCTTGCTGAAATGTGCATCAATAATGCTCAAAGGCGCTTAAAAGCCAGTAAAAAAGTGGCTCGTAAAAAGGTTACTCAAGGGCCACCTCTACCGGGTAAACTTACCGATTGTTCAACGCAAGATAACGACCGCTCAGAATTATTTTTAGTAGAAGGTGATTCTGCTGGCGGCTCTGCAAAACAAGCGCGAGATAGAGAATTTCAAGCAATCATGCCCCTGCGCGGTAAAATTCTTAATAGCTGGGAAGTGGATTCCTCGCAAGTACTTGCCTCACAAGAGATACACGATATATCCGTTGCTCTGGGCATTGACCCAGACTCCGACGACTTAACCGGCCTGCGCTATGGCAAAATCTGCATCCTTGCCGATGCTGACTCCGACGGACTGCACATTGCCACCTTGCTCTGCGCACTGTTTGTTAAGCACTTTAGAACCTTAGTTGACCAAGGTCACGTGTATGTCGCCATGCCACCACTATTTAGAATAGACGTGGGTAAAGAAGTGTTCTACGCGCTAGATGAATCAGAGCGCCAAGGCATACTTGACCGTATAGAAGCCGAAAAGAAACGCGGTAAAGTCAACGTGCAGCGCTTTAAAGGGCTAGGTGAAATGAACCCCCTTCAGCTGCGCGAAACCACCATGGACCCCAATACTCGCCGCCTAGTACAGTTAACCAGCACCGACAGTGAAAATATGCTCGAGCTTATGGATATGTTGCTGGCCAAAAAGCGCTCGCAAGACAGAAAAGAATGGCTTGAGAGTAAGGGTAATTTGGTCACTGTGGATTGATGAAGCGATTGCACCTCAACGTGCAATCCCCCTCCCTAATAATAGCCTTTCAAATTAACTTTATGTAATGTCTGTGCAGTCTTAAAGTTTTACTTAAGCTATCCCAAGACTTTAAGTTATTGTATTTTATAATTAAAACCTTCCTAGTATAATCAAGTCGTTAATTCATCACAAAAATGAATGTGTCTCATATGAAAGCATAATTATTCTTTCCCTGTCTCTATACCTAAGATTGCATCAAGTTCACGGCAAGGAAGAGTAAAGCACATGAGATTTTATATATTTGCAAATACAGCAGTAAAAATAGTGACAGGGTTAATTGCGGCGCTAACATTCTTCGCGCTAGCGGCTGGTCAGTCAGCGCATGCTGGTAATTTGACTACTGAATTAGAGCCCGCAGCGGTGCAAAGTCAATCGGTTGATGATGAGCGTTTTTCCAGAGCAATAGAGCTGGCGAGACAATTGGAGCAAAACTTTGTTCTGGCTAGTGCACAAATGCAGGAAATTGAGCTTGGATATGAGGCAGGGGAGTTTAACGAAGAGGATTTGTTTATTGCTACTGTTAGCTATTTTAATATTGAATCTGCACTCATAGATGCAAGAGCACATTTGATAGCAATGGCAAACGACATGCAAAGCGAACAAACGCAGTTCGCATTAACCCAGCACAAAAGCAACTAAGGGCAGCCGTATTAATTAAGCTCACCACAGGCGCTGGGGTCAAATTGGCATAAAAAGGGCTTTGCTTTATCAATATTGCTTAGCTCTGCTGCAATCACGATTTCTTTCACATTTTCTCTCAGCCAAATTAAACCAGGGTCCCTATCTTGGCGTTTATGCCAAAAAACATTCGCAGAGCTGGGCGGCAAATCAAGCGGTGGTTTTGTGGCGGTAATGCGTTTACTTACAATATCTTGTGAGACTGCGCCGAGCGGCACAACGGCTATCAAATCACTGCTCTCTAGCATCGGCCCTACCAACGAAAACTGATTCACACTGGCTGCTATTCGACGGCTAAGCCCTCTTTGCGCTAAGGCCTCGTCGGTAAATCCAAATGTATCGCCTGAGAGTGACACTAATAAATGATCGGCTTTGCTAAATTCATCTAGAGACAGGTCTTTTTTGGCTAGTGGATGGCCTCTGCGCATCGCACATACATAGGTAGGCTGAAATAAAAAGTCGGAGCGAATATCACCGGGATTAATGCTGCCCGCACCCAATACTAAATCAACGTTCGCCGACTCGAGTACATCTACAGTGTTTACGATTGTGTATGGAACACAATGAATGTCGATGCCGGGCGCTTGTGCTTCAATGCGTTGCCGCAGTTTTACCATCATCATTTGCGCCACAATGTCGGCAAGTGCGATACGAAAGGTGCGCTTGGCGGTGGCAGGTGTAAACTCGTTAGGCTTTATCACGGCGCTTAAATCATTAATTGGCTCTTTAATCTGTGACCACATGTTGAGCGCACGTAATGTGGGTTTTATATTTCTGCCATCTTTTACAAAAAGTTCGTCTTTCCAAGCCACGCGCATTCGGCTCACCGCATTTGAAACCGCAGGTTGCGTCATTGACAAGCGTTCGGCAGCTCGACTAATACTTCCCTCAGTCATCACCGCATCAAATACAATTAACAAGTTTAGTTCTTGTGGTCTCATCGATGTAATCTGCCTATGGATGTTTTTGACGAAAAGCTCTAATTCACACAAGCTTTATGTGTAGAGTTCAATAATGTCAGAAAATATCACATTTAGAAATGAGTTAAATTGTTAAATATAACTATAGTGATTGATTAACAGGCCTTGATAGACTTTTAATTTACATTAATTGTGTGCTGAAGAAGAGAGAGTTTGTATGACTTTTAAGGCTGTTTCCCCTTTAATTTTATCAAAGAAATTATACTAACTTATTAATAAATATAATTTTTTATCTTGCCATGCATTTATCCTTACAGTAGTTTGCTCTTACGTATTTTGTGTTTTTAATCAAGCAAAACGCGTCAACTCGTTACGCAATGATGTATCACAGTTTTTTGCAGTATGTGAATGTTGCAATTTTACACTCACTCATATTGTGTGGAGCATATTAAAAGTATGAAAAATATCATTCTAATAATCGGCCTAGTTATTTTAGGCTCAACTCAAGTCAACGCTAGCTCACTTGAAAAAGCTGATGCAGTCAATAAAGACAACAAAGAGCGCCTTGCGCTCAATAGTAGTGAAAATGCAGATAAACTAGGACTGTCTATAGAGGCATATACACGCCTGGGGCATGTTGCTGGACTAACTGAGGAATATTATGCGATAGAGTCACTTATCGACATTGCATCCCATCCTTCAAGCATTCAGCTTTCTAACTCACGCGAACGCTTCGAAGACCCATCAGAAGCACTTGTTGACGAGATGTCTGCGTTAATGAGAAAAAACTATGCGTTAGCAGCGGAGTATGTAGGCGTCTCAATTGATGATTTCTATCCTCTTCTTGTTAAATATATAAAGTTAAACAACCGTTTAGATGAAAAGACGTCTATAACACCAAAAACAAGAACAATACTACCGAGTTTCAAGCTTGGGAGTAGGTCAGATGAGGGCAGCGATGAGGAGGAGGTTGTTATAGAAGTGGTCATAGTAACCGAGGACTCATTGCAAGAGCTGCAAGGCGGAGGTAGCGCAGGGCTGTGGAACCGATGGCACCGCAATGCATACAAGCGCTGGGGCTTAGGCAGCGGCACCACTTCTGCTGTGTTTATTTCCTCTACATTCACATTTACGCGTGATTATCATTATGAGAATGGCGTCACCACACCGGGCCAGAAATCATGTTTTGGTATGTGTGAACTACGTCCTCACCCGTAGTGAGAATGCACTGAGTTAAGTAATCACCCTAAACAGGGCTTTGCGTTGAATTCTCAGCGCAAGGCTTTGATTACGCTTCAACTACAGACAGCCATAATCAATCGGTGGTATTATTTGAGAACTATTCATAAACACCATTCCCAATTACCCGAACTAAATGCGAAAAACACTGACCATTTTTTTAACTAGCGCTTTTTTTGGTTTAGCGATATTAAGTTACGCGCTTTTAGATTCGAGCTCTTCTTTACAAGTCTCGTCGAGCCAACAGGTAGACAAAGCCGACAGCGTTCCGGTTTTATTAGATCAAGTAAGGGCGATTGTGAACGACCGGCGCAGTGCTCACACCATTGATGTTACTCCGGCCCAAGCGCGCAGCCTAGCCGGTTTTATTCAACGAGCCCACGGAAATGCGCAAGCAGATTCACAGTTTAAAAAAGATACGGCTAAACTGCAGTTAAGCTATTTCCTCGGGCATATATTTACTGATCTATATCTAAATGTCGAAATAGTTGTGCGCTCTGCGCCCGGTGTTGATATTCAAAGCATTCGAATTGGCAGTCTGACTTTGCCGGGCAATGCCAGCCTTGCGGTACTCGAATATTTTACCAATGTGTATACCCAAACGCGCATAGCCAGCGCAGCGCTTGAGTGGGTAAAAAACCTCGATATCAACGAACAACGAGTTAAGCTAGATTTAGCGCCATCAGAGCCACTACTGATTGAACTTAGCCAAGTAAGACGTAGCAATGAAGATGCTTATACCGTGATGTTAAAGCAGCAAATCATCTATTATTTAGACGTGCTTGATAAATTACCCTCCCAAAGCGCAAATGCGGGCTCGCGCTCCTTGACCTATTATTTGTCGGCGCTGATGTCAGAAGCCTCCACGCTAAGTCAGGCGAATCCAAATGATGCGACTATGCAAAATGAGGCTGCCATGCTCGCTTTAGCCATTTACGCTGGCAATTATCGTTTTGCTAGGCTAGTGGGCAATTTGGGGATCTCGATTGATAAAATTCCCAAAGCGTCTCAACCGCCAGTACTCGCGGGTAGAGAAGATTTAAGTCTGCACTTTATTTATTCGGCCGGCATTAAACTATTGTCAGAGCAGAATGTGAGTATTGCGGTGGGTGAATTTAAAGAACTGATGGACCGAAGCGAAGGTGGCTCGGGTTACAGTTTTATGGATTTGGCGGCCGATTTAGCAGGCGCGCACTTTGCGGCTCAAGCGGTTTCTCCTGAGCACGCGCTGCACGTGCAAGCTTTACTAAGCAAAGACGCCAGTGAAGCAATATTTTTGCCCAACTTAGAGGGTTTAGATGAAGGGCTCAATGCCAAGGCCTTTGCAAATAAATACCAAGCGGTAGACAGCCCAGCCTATCAAGAAGCCGTGCAATTAATTAATGCTCGAATAGCAACTTTAGCGATATCATCCGAGCCTCAAATGAAAAATAAGGAAAGCGAATGAGAGCAACGCAAACATTAGCCAACATAGTTTTATTGGCAGCGGTATTTTCGACTACATTATTATCGATTACATTATTGTCGACAAATTATGCGCAAGCGGCCAGCGTTTACAAAGTCAGCAAGGGAGATGACTACCTCTATCTCGGCGGTACAATTCATGTTCTTACAAACGAAGATTTTCCGCTAGACGAAGCTTATGAATTTGCCTTTAAAGAAAGCGATGAATTAGTGTTTGAAACGGACTTAGCGGCGTTTAAAGAACCTTCAATTATGGCAAAACTTGGCCCTGTGATGTTTCAAGCACCGGGTAATAAGCTTACCGACCAGCTTTCCGATAAAACTGCGAAGGCTTTCACACAACACCTAATTGATAGAAACTTACCAATCCTTCAGTTTGATGCTATGACGGCTACTGGCGCAATGCTCACGCTCACCATTAGCGAGTTTCAGGCACAAGGTTTTGTGAGTGAGGGGGTGGATGCCTTTTACCATGCAAAAGCGTCTGAGGAAGGAAAAACAATCGCTTGGTTAGAATCGGTAGACAGCCAAATAGCTTTGCTCGATAGTTTTGACGATGGTGACCCAGATGCCCTCATTGCCTACACACTTGAAGAAATTGATATTAACTCCGGCACTATTAACGAGCTTCACGATGCATGGAAAACCGGCAACCTTGTTAAACTCGAGCAAGTGGGCATGGAAGAAATGAAACGAGACTTCCCGCAGATTTATCAGGATATACTGGTTGATAGGAACGAAAAATGGCTGCCACAAATAGAAGCTATGTTTGGTGACGACAATCGCGAGTATGTTTTAGTAGGCGCACTACATTTGGCGGGTGAAGACGGTGTTTTAACTATGCTAGAACAACGTGGATACACAGTAGAACGCCTTTAAAATTAATTGAGATATTTAAAGAGGTCGCTTTGTGCGACCTTTTTACTGCGATTAAATACGCCAAGTAGAAGTTTAAAGCGTTTTTTTAAACTGCTCTAAAGTTGTCAGCAATAGCTCTAATTTTTTTACAATTGCAGGCAAGTTGTTTTGCTCGCTTGGCTTAATTTCGCCCTCTTGTGTTTGCAAATTCGCTACATCGCCCGCGACCTCTTCTACGTAATCTTTAAAACGCTTGCTGCGCGTGGTGAAGGGCGTATCGTCACCAAAAATAGTATTAAACTTCCCTTTTCCAGAGCTTTGCAAGGCATTTAGCGCAGTGTCGGCGTCTATCGCTTTGCGGTAAATAATTTGTAGATTGTCGTTAAGTGCGGCAATAACTTTGTTCATAAAACCCTTTGTAATTTTGAGCACATATTAAAATAGTGCCAAGGCATGGCTAAAAAATGCGCGTATGCGGTCGATAATAATTAAGTAGGCAATTGTGCCTACTTTAACTGCTTGCTACAAGCAATCATAGGATCACACATGGATATACAAGGCACATCCGGTGTAGCTTATACCCTTCAAATTAAATCTGCGCAGATGGCGAACAACCAGCAGAAGCAAGAAGGGCAGGCGGTGCTTCAGTTACTTGAAGCGGCAGCACCTACGTCAGCGCCAAGTGGCAGCGCAGGTAGCATGATCAATACCTACGCTTAAGTTAAGCGTCTGGCTGTAATCCTAAATCAATCGGCGTTTTGCCGGGTTGCCCAGCGATTTCTCTAACGAGTTTGGGCACTAAAAAGCCCGGCTGACGTTTAATTATCTCTGCCATCATCTTCTTTGCTTCACTATCGCTTACATCAAAATGCGACGCGCCTTTAACCTTATCTAACATATGTAAGTAATAGGGCAATATGCCTGCTTCAAACACCGCTTCATTGAGCGCAATTTGCTGCTCTGCACTATCGTTAATTCCGCGCAGCAAAACCGCTTGATTAAAGAGCGTTACTCCGGCTTGTTTGAGTACAGCGCAGCGACTTTTTAAGGACTCACTGACTTCATTGGCATGGTTAATATGCAGCACCAATATTTTTTGCTGCTTTAATGCCCCAAACCATTCCAGAAATTCGCTATTAATGCGCTGGGGAATAACCACCGGAAGTCGCGTGTGAATGCGAATACGCTTAATGTGCTTTATGGCGCTTATTTGTTCAGCAAGCCATGCAAGGTGCGTATCTTTGGCCATAAGTGGATCGCCGCCAGAGAAGATAATTTCATCTAGCGCGCTATCGTTTTTAATATAGTTGATTACCTCTAGCCACTTTTGTTTGCTCACCGCATTTTCCTGATACGGAAAGTGGCGTCTAAAACAATAGCGGCAGTTCACCGCACAGCCTCCTTTTACAATTAACAGAGCACGATTGAGGTATTTGTGCAGTATGCCGGGGGTATCGTTGCTTTGTTCTTCAAGCGGGTCGGTCACAAAACCTTTAGGGCTTTCGAATTCTTGTTGGCGCGGTATGACTTGCTGAAGCAAAGGGTCGTGCCAGTTTCCATGCTGCATCAAATCAGCAAAGGGGCGGGGCACGCGCATGGGAAATAAGCCCCTAGCGGGAAAATGCTCACGGTATTGCTCCGGCTCTAAACCTAAATATTCAAGCAGAGATTCGGGGGTGGTAAATGCCCGCGCTAATTCTTTTTGCCAGTTAATCTCTACAAGTTTGATGTTTTTAGGTATTATCTGCATGTTTATTTATATCCAGTGTAAGGATCAGAGGAATTAATGGCTAATTTCAGTACTAACGAGTTTAAAGCAGGTCTTAAAATCATGCTAGATGGCGAACCTTGTTCTATTCTAGAAAATGAATATGTTAAACCGGGCAAAGGCCAAGCGTTTAACCGCGTACGCATCAGAAAGCTCATGTCCGGAAAGGTCTTAGAAAAAACATTCCGCTCTGGCGAATCCTTTGAAGGCGCCGACGTAATGGACACCACATTGTCGTATTTATATACCGACGGTGAGTTTTGGCACTTCATGAACAACGAAACTTTTGAGCAAATCGCTGCCGACAGCAAAGCGGTTGGCGACAATGTGAAGTGGTTGGTTGAAAACGATGAGTGTACCTTAACCTTGTGGAATGGTAGCCCAATTGCGGTCACACCACCTAATTTTGTTGAGCTTGAAATTACCGAAACTGACCCAGGCCTAAAAGGCGACACGGCAGGTACCGGCGGCAAACCAGCTACGTTGTCTACCGGCGCGGTAGTGCGCGTGCCTTTGTTTGTGCAAACTGGCGAAGTGATAAAAGTAGATACTCGCACCGGCGAATATTCCTCTCGCGCTCAAAAATAGTAAAAATGGACTGGCAACCCTCTGCCACAATACAAAGGCTGCGCCAGCGCGCGGCCTTTATTGCATCTATAAGAGCCTTTTTTACTGAGCGCGATGTGCTGGAGGTTGAAACCCCTGCGCTTAGCTTAGGCACGGTAACCGATGTATATTTAGATGCCATGCAAACTCAGCATCCATTACCCGGGCAAGCTAAACCAAGCACCTTTTATTTACAAACCTCTCCAGAATTTGCCATGAAACGATTATTGGCTGCAGGCGCTCCCGATATTTTTCAGATTGCAAAGTGTTTTAGGGAGGATGAAATAGGCAATCTACACAATCCTGAATTTACTATGTTGGAGTGGTATCGAAAGGGCATGTCGATGCAAGGCTTGATTGACGAAGTGGGCGCGCTGTTTACACAAGTGTTAAAGCTCGGTGATGACGAGCAAATTCAGCAATTTAGTTATCAACAAGCATTTATCGATTACTTGGATATTGACCCCTTAAACACCTCGCTAGATGCACTTGTGAATATTTGTGCAAACTATGGTTTATCTGAATATGCACAGCAAGTACAAAGTGCCAATTCAAATGCCACGCAGGTGCAAGATACACTGCTACAGGCATTATTCTCTCAAGAGATTGAAGCGCGCATAAGTCAGCAATCCCCAGTATGTATTACCCATTTTCCCGCCACTCAGGCGTCTTTAGCTAAACTAGCACCCTGCGGCACTCAGGCACTTCGTTTTGAATTTTACTTTCGGGGCATTGAGTTGGCCAATGGCTTTGAAGAACTAAGCGACGCAAACATACAAAAGCAACGCTTTGAATCCGACAATAAACATCGCAAAAGCCTACTGAAACCACAACGCCCAATCGACGCTCGTTTTATTGAAGCACTCAATGCTGGTTTACCTGCATGCTCCGGTGTTGCTGTGGGGCTAGATCGCTTGTTAATGCTCGCCTTGAACTGTCATTCTGTTGCAGAGGTGATGAGTTTTAGTTTTGAGCGTGCCTAAAGTTTAGCGACCTGCAAAAGCTCCACTTAAACAGCATCATGCCAACAGTTTTTGCGACTCAATAACACTTCAATTTACCGCCGTATTAATGAGTGTACATAAGGGATGTCCTTTTTCGATGAGCGGCGCTGATTCACTGATCTCAATTTTTATGGTTTTCATAAGCATTAGTTCGTATTTGCAAGATTAATCGTAGCATGGAGAGAAAGTTGGAATGAAAAACAGCAAAAAGGTAGTGAACAGATTTTCATTTGTTTTTTGCAGCAAGCGTCGGAGCTGACTGTGTCAGTTCATAACGCTCACCCGAGAGACTATGCCTCAGTTAGCAAAACAAGCGGCAGACAAACA
>CAYQMI010000058.1:0-4998 GCA_964418575.1 uncultured Glaciecola sp. | reverse complement strand
TAACGCTCACCCGAGAGACTATGCCTCAGTTAGCAAAACAAGCGGCAGACAAACATAGTAAAAGCCATATAAAACCTTGGCCCATTAAGCACGATCACTGTTTTCAAAGAATCGTACTGGACAATATTTGTGGGGATGCATGGTATAGCGTTTTAAAAAAACCTGCTTACAAACACTTGAATACCGCACAAGCCAATGCTGCAGTTGTCTTATGCCATCAGATTATTGCCGGAGAAGTTGACCTAGCAATTTTGAACGAACGTTCTTTGCAATGGCGCAAAAAACAGGGCAGTTTTGACTTCGGTTAAGAAAAACAATTATCGGCTCAATCCATAGTCCTTATTCACATCTATGACACTAAGGCCTAACTCTAGCGCTTTAATGGTGTCTACTGAATCGAACTGTACCTGACATTCTGCCTTTATCATTTCGCGCCACACATAGCGCATGCCATCGGGTCTTCTGCCCTTCCAAAACTGCTCTGATTTGTCAATGTAGCTCAATACTGGCTCAACATGTCCGTCTTGATAGAGTTGCCGGACCAATTCAAAGTCAGGACCGAAGGAGCTTAAAACAGCGGAGTCGTTCACCGTTATGGAGTTTAATAATTCTTCAAAAGCGCGCTCTTTGTTTCCTTGTCGATAAGCAATCCAGGCACGTGCTATCCCAACAAAATGCGTTTCACTGCTAAAGTTGTCGAATACTAAACCCGCGATGTGTTCTTCTGAACTAAGCTCGTTGGTATGCTCAAACACTCTATCTATTTTGGCTTTTGCAACATCGATATCGTCAAATTGGGCGCTATATTTTAAGTGTCTGCTTAAATCGCCAATCACCTGATATGGATTGTTGCTAGCAGAAACACTGCGCTCATAATCAAGCAGGCTTTCATGATATAAGCGACGGTTCTTAGCATCATAATGAGCCAGTCTGAGCTGCATGTACTGACGATATTCTGGGTCGTCGCAGCCAAGCGCATAATCGGCTTTTGCGCTCGAAAGGGTGAGCATGCTAAGGCATAAAAAAATAGTGAGAAAATATGGCATCATTTTGTGCTGTTGTTAAATGCGCATGATAATATTTACTTAAGACGACCTTTATTTGATCGTTTTATGTGCAAACTCGCGTTGAGGCAGATCATAAGCACCATGAGCGGCTTAGTTCGCAAAAACGCCCTGTTTTACAGACTTAAGCTTTTTCTTATGGACTGGGCCTAGAATAAGACTTGCTTGATCGATTTCCCCAAATGACTTTGCCTTTAATTTGGCTACGTGAAATTAAACCAATAAATCGCGAGTCTGCGCTATTGTCTCTATTATCACCTAAAATGAAGTACTTGTTATTTGGAATCTTTACCGACTCAATATTAACCTTGCGACCAACTTTAGGCGTGTAAGTTATCAAATAATCACAATTTCCCATTTTTTCAGTCATAACTAATGCACCGAGATCATTTTCAGCCGGAATGTGATCAAAGAGCTGACTAGCGTTTGAAGTTTGTTTAACTTCAATGCCGTTAAGGTACAAAACGTTGTCTGTCATGCTTACAACATCGCCAGGAATGCCAACTATTCGTTTTGCAGCAATCACACCCTTAGGGATATCATAGTACATAATTAGGTCTGCTCGTTGCGGCTTCCCCGTTTTTGCCAGCACTAAGTCCGTAAACGGAGCTCTTAAGTCGTATGCTGCATGATTAGACACAACAAAATCACCATACCAATAAGTTGGAGCCATTGAGGGACCGGCTATTGTGTATGCCTTAACGTACGCAGAACTTAAGGCAATCAGAAAAGCCAAGAACAAGCTTATTTTCACAACGTTAAGTAATTTCATGTAAAAATCCTTTGTGAGGAGAACACCAAATTGTCCTGCATTGGCCGTTTTTGGCAATGTTCCGCCCAATTTTCTTGTTGGCTACAATGACTAGTCTGTTGAGTTGCTTGTTCGTACTTTTGCTGCCCTAAGCTCTAACCCTGTATCTATACTTGTAATTTGAGCATCTAAAACTAGAAATGATGACTCTTCCGTAGTGATTTTAAGTTGATAGGCGTCGTTATACTCGTTCGAATGACTGTCAATTGTTGTAATCTCAAAAGGAATAGTAGAGGGAATTTTCATAATTACTTTGCCTATGAAAGTAGTCTCCATTTTATCTTGAGAAACAGTTATTTTATCTGCCAGCAGTTCTACACCAGGCGAAGCCGTGGTCGTTGATGTGAGAAAAAAACTCACTGCCAAACTAAAAAGTAAGGCAAAAGAGGCTGTTGTCTTTTTAAGCACACCATTTGGTAGTGAGGATTTAAAAATTAGATTGTTAAAATCCGTTTCAAATACTGATGCTAGAGATTTCAGCGTTTCTACAGATGTGCTTCCCTCGTTCTCAACTCTCTGAATAGTGCGGAGACTGACACCTGAAACAAAGGAAAGCTGCTGCTGGCTCCATCCTCTCTCTTTTCTGAGTTTAACAATTAACTTTGAGTCTATTTTCATTTCCATATCGCTATTCCTTTGATTGATAAAACTATATCGTAAGGGAATAGTCCTCATTTTGGTTACGACAAACATACGCCAATGTTACGCCATTGGTATGACAGGCAACTAGCACCCCAATAAGGGGCAGTTGCTTGCCCGCGAAAATAGCGAAAGCGCGGGCGAGTAAATGTCCCAGCAAACGGAGTGAGTGAACTTAATTGGTTTGTTAGGTGCCATTGCCTGATAAAACCTTCTGCAATCCTTGTCTTAATAAGTAGCCATTAAGTCTTTTTTGAATGACTAGTGATAAGAGAATACCTAGGCCAATAGCTAGCGAATTGATTATTACATCGTAACCCCAAAAGAAAACAACTAAGGCTGGAAGCAACAAAACTGATAGCCACGATAGCGCCGTAAACGATGCGCTTTTTCCAGCTAATCCCATCTTGGTAAATGCTTGATAACGCGCTTGCTCTAAAATAGCCTCTTGTTTAGCGGGCTCAAATTCACTTAATTCAGAAAAGTAGTTTATGTAGTCCTTAGTATCCATCTTTTTCTCTTGTCACCTAACACCAAACTAAGCGGCGTTGCCCGCTTTTGGCAATGTCCGCTTAATTTGGTGTTAGGCTGCATTTAAATCTAGTCGTTGAACTGTATTCAAATCTAAGCGTTGTTTTGCGCGCCAAAGTTCATAATTATCTTGCATAATTAACCAACTCTCTGGGGTTCTCCCGAGTGTTTTAGATAATCTCAAAGCCATTTCTGGGCTTATCGCACTCTTACCTTTAACTATTCGGCTCAAAGTTGAGGCAGCTACGCCAAGATGAGTTGCTAGAGTTCGGCAACTAATACCAAAAGGCTCTAGATAGACCGATTCTATAAATTCACCAGGGTGTGGTGGGTTATACATGTTCATTAATGATAATCCTCATAATTAAGAATGTAAGCATTACCGTCCTTGAACTCAAATGTTACTCTCCAATTTCCATTTACAGATATAGACCAAATATTAGAACGTTCACCTTTCAATCTATGCAAAGAAAAACCAGCAATATTAACATCGTCAATTTCATTAGCAGTATCGATAGCAGCAAGTTGCATGCGAAGCTTTTTTGCATGATGGGTTTGAATGCCTGCTGTTTTTGCGTCCCTTTTTAAGCGTTTGTTAGTGACCAACTTCCGGAACAATTGATTTCTGAAAGTTATAATAATGATTATTCCCTTCATCATTATATTCACCGACTAGGCTTAAACCATGCTCCTTTAGAGTATTTATGTATTTCTCTCTTCCCAGAGACATAGATTTTCTTCCAGTTAGTAAATCATCCCAACTAACGATTTGACACGGAGCGCTGAATAATAGGTTGCCTCCGTCATGTAGAGAAATTGCCATTTTTCTTAAAACTGAAATTTGAGTTGAATGAGGCAATAAAAAGATTAAGCCAACAGACAGAATTGCATCAAATTTTTTATCAAAGAATAGAGATGTCTCGGCAGATTCATACTTTGCAATTGCTTCTGGAAATCTTCTCTCATACTCTTGCACCAATGTTTTTGAAGCGTCAATTCCATAAACGCTGACTCCTTTATCTATAAAATATCGAGTATATGGATCGCCAAAACCGCACCCAACATCTAAGAGTAACTGTCCAGGTTCAAGAGACTTACCCCAATTTTCAATAGTGGCCAATCCTATAGATGATCGGGAAGAGATAAAATCTTGCGCGATTGCCTCCCAACCATAAGATAAGTCATCACTATTGCTTTGAGATGTCACAGATTTCTCCTTGCTCACTAACACCTCAATAAGCGGCGGTCGCGGTCTTTGCGAACGTCCGTCTTCATTGATTTGTTATCCTCCAATTAGTCCGTACGTTTAGCTAATTTCTTATAAATCGCATCTTTGTCTCTCTTACCAACTGCGAGTACAAAAACAACGACTTCTTTGTCAATTACCTCGTAAGCTAACCTATACCCAGCAGTTCTTAACTTTATCTTGTAGACTGAGTTATAACCTTTCAACTTGTCCGGAGCTATATGAGGGTTTTGAAGTCTCTCAGCTAGCTTTTTTTGAAATTGAGACTTAATGGCATGCCCTAATTTATTCCATTCTTTCAGCGCAGAAGGAAGAAACTTAAGTTTATAAGTCATCAAGTTTCACTTCGATTGCATCACCTATTTCATGCCGACGGCTTTCAACAATTTTTGACAATTCGTAGTCATCCAAAAGATCCATCAACTGTTCATAGGTTTCAGCAGGAACTAAGTAAGCAGCAGGTTTGTTGTGATTCAATATTGCTATAGTTGAACCATCTGCTTCGTTTAGTAATGCACTTGGGTTTTTCTTCAGTTCTGAGATGCTTGCTGAGCAATCTGCTAGTACTTGACGCATAATAGATTCTTCCAAATAAATAAAGACCTAATTATAGACCTAAATAAAGTGCCAACGCAAGATGTGCTTTTGGAGGATAACACCAATTTAAGCGGTTTGGCAGCGCCCTTCTGGCAAATCCGTCTTCAAAT
>CAYQMI010000057.1:9141-23231 GCA_964418575.1 uncultured Glaciecola sp. | reverse complement strand
CGCAACTTGCTTCATTCTGACCAATAGTGTGAGCGCCAGCTTCACGCATCTCCAATGATCCCCGAGCGCCATCGTCTCCCATACCGGTTAATATAATATCAATACCGTTTCGCCCTAGCGACTGTGCTGCGCTTCATCTCGGTAACTCGGTAATGTGCAAGTCAGCACCTGACGCATGACCGCAGAGTCATCCACAATCAGTGCCTTTATTTTCTGACTCATGATGCGCAACTTTTAGCAAACTTATGATAGGAAGATGATCCTGTTGCTTCTAAGCCTTTGCGATAGTCACTCATGGATTCAGAGTGTCCTAATATAAGCAGACCACCTTCTTTAAGGCAGCCTGCAAGTTTTGCTAAAACATGGCAACGGTCTTCAAATGAAAAGTAAATTAATACGTTTCGGCAGAAAATCACATCAAAGCTATCTGATTTCGGATAGCTATCTTGCATTAGATTGATTGAAAAGAAACGCTGAAGCCGAACTAACCAAGGGACGAGCAAAGCAGAGCATTTCAGAGCGGCTTTTACTTATTGACATACCAGCGGCAATTAAGTCAATTCTATTGTCTTTTAATGCGGGAATTAAATTGTCAAACGATAACAGTACCCATTCAATTCTTTCATAACCAAGGTCATCAGCGACTTTTTTGGCCATATCTGGAAACACTCCCGCAGCAGCACCTTGAGCTGAAATACGCGAATAAGGTGCTTCTTGGGTATAGCCAACTTTTAATATCTGTGACTCACCTGCCTCACTGCAAGCGATTAAAGCAGAGCAAGAGAACAAGACTAGCCATATTTTGTTTAAAAAATACTTCATATATTTAAAAAAATTATACTTTTGTATTGGGTAATGATAACCGAATTAGCCCTCCATACCTATTCGTAGGTTTACGTAATTCTAAAAGTTGGGTTTATGATTTGAGTTATTTGATAGGTAAAGCGTGGGAAATTACTTGATAGAAACTGTATTCTCATGCCAGCAATGCACAGGGGAAGTAAAACTTTACCTGAAAAAGCTTTAAAATTCTTGAAATAACGGAATCCTCGGTAAAACTTAAAAAATATAAATGTATCTAATTGCAATGAAATGTAATTATTTGAATCTAAAATAAACGAATTGATTTTTTAAAAAATCTGTGAAAAGAATCGAAATAAATCAAAATTACGACAAAACACCTAAATTCGCCTAAAAGATAAAAAATAATTAAGTATAGTGATTTTTATGATATCTCTTGCTATTGGAGAAGTATCTTAGAGTTTCCCTAAATTACAAGCGCTCCTAATTATAACTCATCACTTGCTTGGGGAAATTACCGCCTTCGCGCAATGCTGTTCGCCTAAGCGAGTTACTGTCATTGCCGCGGAGGCGTAATACTGTTCGTTTAAGCAACCCTTCGTCATTTTGGCGAAGGCCGAAATCTCCCAAAACGACAATTAATGTCAAATTCAGCTGTTTATTTATACAATTCTAGTAGCGTTGGGAGATTCCAACCTTCGTTGGAATGACATTTTTCTTAAGCGAACAGTATTGAGTCTTTGTTGGAGTGGTAGAGCTAGTTTCGGTAAAGAGTTTTGATTAAGTGATAACCAAAGCGGGTTTTTACTGGGCCGTGAACGGTGAGTATTGGCTTTTTAAAGACGACATCATCAAATGCTTTAACCATCTGGCCTCTTTTTAACTCACCCAAATCTCCGCCTTTTTTACCAGATGGACATTCGGAATAACGCTTAGCAAGGGTGGCAAAGTCTTTGCCTTTCTGTAGCTGAATTAACAGCTCTTTAGCTTGTTTTTCAGACTTTACCAGAATGTGCAGTGCAGCCGCCGTTGCCATTAATACTTCCTCTGTTTGAAATTAGCTTTGAATTTGCTGCAGCAGTTCTTTGGCCTCGTTCACCTGCTCTTCAGAGCCCTGCGCTACAATTTCATCAAGCACTTCTTTGGCTGCCTCAAAATCATCCATATCAATGTACACCTGAGCCAAATCTAAATTGCTGGCTTGATTTGTATACGCATCTTCCTCCGGCGCAATAGCGCCCTCGTCATCAGTTTGTGCAGGATTTTCTTTATGCATTCGTTCAAGCGACTTGTCGAGGTTTAAGTCTACGTCTTCATCGTCTAATGGCGTTAAGCTCTCACTCTGGGCAAGTAAATCGTCTACATTTACAAAATCGTGATCGTCATCATCTTGCACTAATGCATCAATATCGAGCCCAGCTTCTGTTAAATCGTCGCTATTTGCGTCATTAAGCTCATCACTGTCAACTGAATCTATATCTGTATCTAATTGTTGCTCGACATCTGCATTGTCAGCGTCTATCTCAGAGAGTAAATCTTCAAAATCAGCGCCTTCTAAGTCTGCTAAGATGTTTAATTCATTATCGATATCAGGATCATCGTCAATGTTTTGCAAATCGCTCTCAAGCTCATCATCACCTAACCAATCGTCTAAACCAGGTAAGTCAGCTAATACATCATCTTCATCACTCTGCTCGTCTGCTTGCTTTTGAGGCTCGCTATCTTTATCGCTTTTTGCTTCGTCACTATCGTTATCTTCTGCAGTCTCTGCTTGGGGGGTATCAGCTTGCGCTGGTTCAGAAGCATCAACATCAAGCGCTTCATTTTGTTTACTTTCTGACTCACTAAGGCCTGACTCTTGCTCTCCCATCTGGCTCAAAGAAGGAATGTCGTCGAGTAAAGCGTCATTATCATCTAGATTGTTATTTGCTTGCCCGCCTTCCTTGTTTTGCTCATCAAGCTGATTGGCATCATCAAGCACACTGCTCTGAACATCAGTATCGTCATCAGCTGTTTGTTGCGAAAACTCATCGAGTAAAGCATCTAGGTCATCATCATCAACATCATCTGCATCGAGCTCAGAAAGTAGCTCGTCCGCTAGCTCATTGCCTGCGTCAGGCAGTTCATCTTCGTCATCCTCAAGGGAAATACCATCTTCGAGCACTTCCTCAGCTTCAGCATCTGCATCGCTAGCTATTTCCTCTACCGAATCACTCTGCTCATCACTTGCCTCATCAGTAAGATCAACCTGCTCGTCATTTGATTCGAGTGCAGATGCCTCTTCATCTAGCACCTCGTTAGGATTCTCTGAGAACTCATCAAGCAGACTATCGAGCTCATTGCTAGATTCCTCATCTTCAAGCTCACTGAGGATCTCATCTGCCATATTTTCGATATCAGAGCCTTCTGAATCAGATAGGTCAATATCAGAATCGTCAGCATCAGCATCGGACACCGAGTCTTCAACTTCTGCCAGCTCATCAGCAGAATCAAGGGACTCGGTTTTATTAATATCTTCATCCAAACCTTCAGGTTGGGCGATGTTATCCGCTTCAAGCTTGGGCTCAGCTGCATCCGCTTTTAAACTGTCATCTTCCTCGGGCGAGGGCTGGCTCGATGCTTCAACGGCAGCGTCTTCGTCTTCTTCACTAGCGTTTTCTAAATCATTTAAAAGCTCTTCTGAGAGCTCATCAAACTCTTTAGTGGTCTCATTGATGGTGTTCTCAATTTGTTCAATAGCCTCTTCATCAATATTGGCACTTTCATCAATAGGCACCCCTTCTGGTGGGCCATCATTCACCGCAGCTAATTTATTGGATTGCTGAGTTGCGCTTGATTCTTCATCACTTTCTTGTGCATTTTCAGCAGACGCGACTGCATCGTTATCATCGCCTTTTGCAGTTTCGTCTTGCTCATCCGTTGTAGGCTCTGTTTGCTCTCCCGCAGTGCCGGCTTGCTCCGCGAGATTTGCCGCTACTTCGGCGTCATCTTCGTCATCATCTTCTACATCAAAATTGTCTAAATCGAGATCGCTGGTAAGGTCTTCTACTACTTCTGTTTGTGCTTTACTCGATTCGTCACTTCCCGCACTTTCTTCAGCTTTTGGCTTAAGATCAATCTCTTGATTGTCAAACTCGTCGTCATCTAAGCTAATTGCATCTGTATCAAAACTAACGTCTTCATCAACGGTTTGCGCTCGGGGTTTTTGCTCTGCTGTTTTGTCTTCTTCATCGGGCACTAACATGTCATCTGCATCGGCAAAATCATCACCAATACCTAGCTCGTCTAGGCCGTCTTCAAGGTCTGAGGAGAGAATATCATCACCGCCCATCTCTTGGTCGAGCGCAGCCATTAAGTCATCGGCGTCGTCATCATCCATCTCGCCAATAACCAGTTCATCATCAACAATATCGTTTTCTGATGCAGTCTGTTTAGGTGTTGCCTCACTCGCTTGCTTAGGCTTTCGTAACAACCAAAAACCGAATATACCAAGCATGCCAATGGTGAAAATAGAAGACAGCGTAATTGCCGCTATAGGGCTTGATAGAGAATTTAGAAATGATTCAGAGTCTCGCGCTAACTCACGCTGTTCCGCTTGCTTAACTAAATCGATAATTTCTTTTTGCAGTTCAAGCTGCTGGTCGATTTGGTCTTGTACTTCACCCTCAACCTTGTTACGTAAATCAGATATATCACTGTTTACTTGGTCTAAACGTTCGTAGAGGCGACGATTTTCATCAAGCAAAGCTTGTACGTTAGCAATTGAGCTGGCGACTTGGTCTTTTACCTCATCAACCTTGCTCAACTGTGAGCGGTTTAAAGAATTTAACTGCTGCTGTAATTCAGCTTTTGTAGTGGCTAGGTCGTCTTGATTAACCAATGGCACTTCTTCTTGCACATTAGCAGCCGCAGCTTCATTAAGCACAGCTTCAGGTTGTACCGAATTTGGGCGACCAAATGCTCTATCGTCTGCCTCAGCTTTAGCTCGAGCGCGCTGAATGTCCATACGGGCAATAAATTGATCGCTTGGCAACTGCAGGGTTGCGCCACTGACCATGGTGTTGAAATTACCATTTTCAAAAGCTTGGGGATTAAGCTGGTAAATAGCCAGCATGGTTTGATATACCGAGAACTCAGTGTTTTGTTTGTATCGCGTCGCTATTCGCCAAAGTGTATCGTTTTGATCAATTGGACCGTACACCACACCAGAAAATGCATCAGCAGAATTTCGTGGGCCTTGTAATTGCACTTGTGCAGACAGCTGAGTCGATAGTAACGCAGGCATCAATATTGACATCGTCAATAGCAGTGTTATCCACTTTTTAATGGTCGATTTCAAAACCCTGTTTTACTCCCGCTGTAGCTACTTAAAACACACAACTCATAATTCACTTGCATATGCACTGACATAAAATGAGCCGACAATCCCATAAGGCTTATCGGCAAACTTATGTAATTATTTACATATATTCGTTTATGAGTACTTCAGCAATTTGTACGCTGTTACTTGCTGCACCTTTACGAATATTGTCAGACACTACCCACATATTGATGCCGTGAGGGTGGGAAACATCATTTCTTACACGCCCAACATGCACTGCATCATTACCGCTCGCATTTGTGACTTGAGTTGGGAATGACTCGCGTTGCTCATATAAGGTAATGCCTGGTGCATTAGCCAAAAGCTGTTTTACGTGCTCTGCGTCGGTTTGCTGGGTGGTTTCTATATGAATCGCTTCGCCATGACCATAAAATACTGGCACTCGCACAGCAGTAGGATTCACCAAAATAGATTCGTCGCCTAAAATCTTGCGTGTTTCCCACACCATCTTCATTTCTTCTTTGGTGTAGTCGTTATCCATAAACACATCGATTTGAGGAATGGCGTTAAATGCGATTTGGCGGCTAAACTCATCACCCGTGACTTCTTTGGCGTTTAACAACTCAGCGGTTTGACGCGCAAGCGCTTCCATCGCTGACTTACCGGCGCCTGATACTGACTGGTAGGTCGCAACATTGATACGATCGATGCCTACCGCGTCGTAGATAGGTTTGAGGGCCACCACCATTTGTATGGTGGAGCAATTTGGGTTGGCAATGATATTGCGATTGCGGTAGTCAGCAAGCGCATGGCTGTTTACTTCAGGCACAACCAGAGGAATATCGGGTTCATAGCGATAATGTGAGGTATTGTCGATTACTACACAACCTGCTTCTGCCGCAATAGGGGCAAACTTTTCAGACACACTACCACCGGCAGAGAAGAAACCAAGCTGTACTTTACTCCAATCGAATGTGTTGGCATCTAGCACTTTAATTTTCTTGCCTGCGAATTCTATTTCTCCGCCAGCAGAACGTTCACTTGCAAGCGGATAGAGCTTACCTACCGGGAACTTACGTTCAGCAAGCACATCCATAATCGTTTGACCAACTAAGCCCGTCGCGCCTAATACTGCGACGTCGTAAACATTTGACATATTTGATTGTCCTTTATTGCGTTTGTGTGAATGATTACTCGCTGTCGTTAGCCAGTCTAAACCCTAATTTTCTCAAAATATCAGCGGCTTTTTTATGTTTTATTGCTATTTGTGCAGCGGGCCATTCACGCCTTACGTGGTAGTGCCGTCGTATTTCTGAAAACGACTCCGATTTTGCCATGTAGCGGCGAAAAAAACTATCATCATTTGCAATATCATACATCGACTTTATGCATTGTGAGACCATAGTCTGCGTGCTCAGCGCCTGATGATTTTCTCCTTCTTTCAGCACATCTGGCATTTGCCATTCATAAGCTGGCAAAAAATCACTTAAATGATGCTTGGGTGTACGTCCCAAAAAGCGACATAAATCCTGATACACCATATCCGTGCCTTTCGCTTTCCCCTCAATTGAATGGCCCGCAATATGGGCGGTAGCGAACGCCAGGTGAGGCAGCAAATTAGTATCAACTG
Organism: uncultured Glaciecola sp.; assembly: GCA_964418575.1. Taxonomy (GTDB): domain Bacteria; phylum Pseudomonadota; class Gammaproteobacteria; order Enterobacterales; family Alteromonadaceae; genus Glaciecola. The sequence goes on along the minus strand of CAYQMI010000057.1, from coordinate 16,479 downwards.
TTGGTTCATTTTCCCAGCAGTCTAGGGCAACTGTGGGCATCTGGTCTTTAAGGTTTTCCATCCTATGCAGTAAGGCTTGGTTATCAAGCACCTCACCACGACAGGCGTTAATCAAGATTTGATGTTTATTGAGTTGAGCAAGCACGCTTTCATTGAACATGTGCTCGGTAGGATACTCAGTGCCTTTAATAAGAGGCACATGCAAACTGATGATATCGGCTTGTAACACCTGTTCAAAGTTTGCTGAAATAAACTCGCTCTCTCGCTGAGCACGTGGCGGGTCGTAAACAATGGTTTTCATGTCAAGGGCATTGAGCATGGCAAGAAGCGCCCTGCCTACATTTCCTGCCCCCACCACTGCAACGGTTTTTTCCTGTAACGCAAAGCCTTGACGTTCTGCCAACACATAAAGCGCAGCAAGAATATACTCAGCAACCGCTCTGGCATTGCAGCCACCTGCGTTATACCAATGAATATTTGCAGCTTCTATATTAGGTAACGAAAAGTGATTAAAACCCGCTGTTGCGGTAGCAAGGTAGCGCAGCTTTGGCGCTTTTTTTAGTAGTTGTGCATCCACTTTGGTAGTGGAGCGAACCAACAAGGCTTCACAGTTTAGTAAAGCCTCGTCGCTTAAATTGCCTGCGCTAAACGCCTGTGCATTGCCTAAATGCGCAAAGTATTGCTGTGCATAAGGCATGTTGTCATCATATAAAATATTCACGCTAAACCCACTAAATTATGAAGCAGATTCAATAAACTGCTGTAAGTAAATCAGAATCAAGACTCAGCCCAGCAACAGTTTTAATCTCTAAACTCAGGACACATGCGGTCAAGCTTGCGCAGAATAGCCGGCCACGCGAGCACGCCACCTGCGTTTTTTGTAACCTCACTGGCCTGCGCCTGAATGCCCGCTAAAATTCTGGGGTCAACTTCAATCAACGCTTTATTCGTCGCTTGCGCTTGCAATTGTATTTCACAGGCGCGCTGTAAAATAAACATCAGCAAAAAGGTGTCAGCGATGGTATCAGCGCAGGTGAGCAAGCCATGGTTTCGCAAAATCATGAAATTGGTATCGCCTAAGTCTGCAACTAAGCGCTTCTTTTCATCTGGATTAAGTGCCACCCCTTCATAATCGTGATACGACAAAGAGCTCAAAGCAAATAACGACTGTTGTGAATAGGCTTGTAAGCCGTCTTTTAAGGCCGCGATTGCAACACCAGCGGTCGTGTGCAGATGCATAACACATTTGGCGTTTTCACGCGCCTCGTGCACGGCACTGTGGATAACGAATCCAGCGGGGTTAATCTGAGCGTCGGGGTCAAAGCTTGCGTCCTCTACTTTTTCACCAGCAAGATTCACTTTAACTAAACTAGAAGCTGTTACCTCTTCAAATAACAAGCCGTAAGGATTAATCAAAAAGTGATGTTCTGGCCCCGGCACTCTTGCTGAAATATGAGTGAAAATTAAATCGTCCCAGCCATAGTGAGCAATCATTCGATAACAAGCGGCTAAATCAACGCGCGCTTGCCATTCAGCTTCAGATACTTTGTCTTTAATCGTCACGATAATTCCTTATCCGCTTGTTATTTCAGGAGCTTAGCATTGCTATGGTGCCAAACTCAGCCTTTGTATTTTTGAAATACTAAACAGGCGTTTGTACCGCCAAAACCAAAGCTATTCGACATCACTAAATTAAGGTCTTGTTCACGAGCACTTGTTACGATATCGAGGCCTTTCGCCGCTTCGTCTAGCTCATCAATATTGATTGATGGCGCAATGAAGCCGTGCTCCATCATTAATAAGCTATAAATGGCTTCGTGCACACCAGCAGCACCAAGCGCATGCCCGGTCATAGATTTGCTTGCGCTAATGGCAGGGCTGTTTTCGCCGAATAGCGCTTGAATAGCTTCTAGCTCTTTAACATCACCTACCGGCGTAGAAGTGCCGTGAGTATTTAAATAATCAAGTGGTGCGTCGATGCCATGCAGAGCTTGCTTCATGCAGCGTATTGCGCCCTCTCCCGATGGCGCAACCATGTCGTAGCCGTCGGATGTTGCGCCATAACCCACTAATTCTCCGTAAATTTTTGCGCCACGTTTTAGCGCATGTTCAAGTTCTTCAACTACCACCATGCCGCCACCGCCAGCGCTAACAAAACCGTCTCTATTGGCATCATAGGTGCGAGAAGCAACCGCTGGGTTATCGTTATACTTAGTAGACAGCGCACCCATCGCATCAAATTGGCTCGATAATGCCCAGTGCAGTTCTTCGCCGCCACCAGCAAAAATCATATCTTGCTTGCCTAACTGAATCATTTCCCACGCGTTACCAATACAGTGTGCACTGGTTGCACATGCTGATGATATAGAATAGTTCACGCCTTTAATTTTAAAAGGTGTTGCCAAACATGCTGATACCGTGCTGCCCATGCAGCGCGTAACCATGTATGGTCCTACTCTGCGTACGCCTTTTTCACGCAGTGTATCGGCTGAAACAACTTGGTTATCTGAAGAAGCGCCGCCAGAGCCAGCAATAATCCCTACGCGCTCGTTGGAATACTGCGATTCATCTAGGCCTGCGTCTTCAATTGCCTGTTGCATCGAGAGGTAAGCATAACTTGCAGCATCGCCCATAAAACGCAAAGCTTTGCGGTCGATATGTTCTTTTAAGTCGATTTGCGGATTGCCCCAGACATGACTGCGCATGCCCATTTCGGCGAATTGCTCTGAAAAACGAATACCAGACTTACCATGGCGAAGAGACTCAGTTACCTCTTGTGCGTTATTTCCAATACTCGATACGATCCCAAGACCAGTGATCACTGCGCGTTTCATATTTCACCTATTAATTAAGACTGTTGCTAGGGCACACGAACCCTTATAATCAACGTACTCGCAAGCACGCCTAATTGTAAAAGCCGTTATACTGTCATATATCCAAAAACATATTAAGCGTTGATTGTTAATCATTCATGAATTGTTTACAAATAATCTGTTGATCTCGTATGAAAATGCAACAAGCCACACTATCATTTACTAACGCTGGCACTCCTCAATCGGAGGCTTTTGGCGATGTCTATTTTTCTGTCGATAACGGCGTTGCCGAGAGTGAATATGTTTTTTTAAAGGGCAACCAACTCTTAGAACAATGGCAAAGCTGCACGCAATCACATTTTTGTATTGCTGAAACAGGCTTTGGCACTGGACTTAACTTTTTACTGACCTGCCAATTGTTTGAGCGTTTTCTTGAACAAAACCCCGATGCTCAGCTGAAGTCTTTGTATTACATCAGCTTCGAAAAATATCCGATTGCAATAGGTGAGCTACAAGCAATTCATGACAAATGGAAAGATCTCACGAGCTACAGCAATGCTTTAATTAAACAATATCCTCCCGCCTTAGAAGGCATTCATCGAAGCTATTACAAGCTTGGCGACCATAAAAATGCGATTAAACTAGATTTAGTCTTATTTGAGGCCCATGAAGGTATGGCGCAAGTGCATAATATCGACGACGGTATTGTAAATGCTTGGTACTTAGATGGATTTGCCCCGAGCAAGAACGAAAGCATGTGGGACATTGAGGTTTACCAACAAATGGCACGTTTAAGTGCAGAAAACGCCAGTTTGTCTACATTTACCGCCGCAGGAGCAGTAAGACGCGGCTTAGAGTCGGTGGGTTTTGAAGTATCAAAAATTAAAGGCTTTGGTCGCAAACGAGAAATGATTACTGCGCGCTTTATGCCTGCAAAAGCCTCATTAAAAAACCAACAAGCCCCCTACTTTCAACGAGCCACGCATAACAGTAACAATATTCCAAGGCACGTTGCCATCGTTGGCGCAGGCATAGCCGGTTCATTATTGGCGATGCGATTAACCGAACAAGGCATGCGCGTTAGCCTTATCTGCAAAGACGAAAAACCTGCTCAAGGCGCATCAGGCAATGCAGTGGGCGGTTTTTACCCACAGCTTAATGCAGAGGCATCGGTAAACAGCCAGTTTTTTGTGCATGCGTTTTTATATGCGCGGCGCTTTTACGACGAACTCCTACAAGATGGTATTGATTTTGAGCATCAGTGGTGCGGTGTACTGCAATTGGGCTTTAATAAAAATACGCAGGAGAGACTTACAAAAATACATCTTAAAAATCTATGGCCTGACGAACTTGCCCAGGTGATTGATGCTAAGCAAGCCACCGAAATTGCGGGTATTGATATTCCACATGGCGCACTTTTTTTGCCCAAGGCAGGTTGGATTGCCCCCGTTAGTTTGGTGCAAGCGTGTTTAAAGCACGCCGAGCGCTCGGGACTATTAACAAGCTACTATCAGCATGATTTGCTTGGGTATGAGTCAACAGCTGAAGGAGTAAGCTTGAATTTATCAGGTACAACTCGCTCTTTGCTTGCAGATACGCTGGTAATTGCTGCTGGCTCTCATTCCCCTGATATAGCGCAAGAGCTCATTCCCATGCGCCTAACTCGCGGGCAGGTAGAGTCGGTTCCAAAGCAGGCTTCTAGCGAAAACTTGCGCAGTGTAATTTGTCATAAGGGATATTTTACGCCTGCTGTAAATGGTCATCATGCATTAGGCTCTAGCTACGTCAAAAACGATCTAAGCACTGAACATCGCATAAGGGAATTGGAACAGAATTTAAAATTACATAGTGATGCAATGGGAGAAGCCGAATGGATGCAGGCTATCAAGCAACTCAAGCATGAGCGCATTTCTGGCCGAGCGGCAATTCGCTGCAGTACACCAGATCATTTACCGCTAGTAGGCGCTATGCCGAATATCGATGAGCAAAAACAAGAGCTTAAGGATTTATATAAAGCACTACCTTTGAACCGCTACCCTCAAGGCAGTAAGGTCAAGGGCGTGTATTTGTTAAGCGGTTTAGGCTCCAGAGGGATAACTAGCGCGCCCATTTTAGTCGATATTTTGGTGGCTGAGCTGTGTCGCAAGCCAATGCCTATGGGCAATACTTTGCTTGATGCCCTAAACCCAAATCGTTTTTTAGTTCGCTCGCTAATTCGCCAGCAAGCTTACTCACCTGCCGGCACCGACGAATAGCATTTACTAGCGTAAAACATATCCTGTGCTAGCAGCCTGAGCTACAAAGCTGGGAATAAGCACGGTTGCCGTAGCTACCACGCGATTAGTATCTACTGAGATAATACGGGCATTAACAAACACGCCATTGGCTTTCTCAATTAATGTGCCTGATAGCACATGATCCATCACTCTACTTCGAGACAAACGCATAACATCACGCGAAAAGGTAACGTCGCCTTTAGCAGTAACTTCAAGTGCGGGCATAAGCTTGTGATCTACTACCGGCAATCCTTGCTGCTGCATTTCTGCAATCAGGTATTCAGCTAACTGGTTGCCTAAAATAGTTTGGTTTTGCAAGCTGGAATCGAGTTTTACAAATGAGCTGATACCGACTCGCGAAGATGCGCTTAAACCAACCCGGCTTTGCATCAAATCCATCGAAAGCTGGGCTGCATAGTCTTGTATTGATTTGTAACTGAACCTTGGACGAAATGATTCAACTTGATGAAACGCAGACATTGCGTGCATATCTGCCCTGCCGGTAGTTACGTCAAGATGTTCCTCTCGGGTATCATCATAGCTTTCGCTGTCGATTTCTTTGTACTGTTGACCATTCATCGCCATTTCAGCCGGCACACCGCCAGAGGCTCTTTGTTGCTCAGCTAGCAAATCAGCAATCGTTTGTGGCGGCGTATAACCCGACATAATCATTTTGCCCGCCGCGCAACCTGTTAATGATATCACCGCGCAACAAAAAGCCGCGACTTTGATCATCTTCATATTATTCTCCTTGGATAATACGTACGCCATCTACCACTTCATTTTGACGACTTGACTCGCTCGGTAATAAAGCATCTACCACATAAAACGGAACAAAGCTTTGCGCGCTAGCCACCACAACCTTTGACTCCATGCCCAGCATACGTGCATTTACGATGTAGCCGCCTTGGTGTTTGGTCATAGTGCCGGTAAGCACGTATTGAATAGGTGTGCTGTTATTCAAGTCTAGAAAATCTCGAGAAAGAATGTAGTCACCGGTTTCTGTGACTCGAATAAACTGCGTAGCTTTAAATTCTACAACCGGCATACGAAACTTATGGAATTCGTGCACAAAAGATTCCGCCATTTGCTGACCTAACAGATTGGTCTCGCGCAGGTCACTATCAATCAGCGAAAAATGCGTAATGGCAACAGGTGTGCGCTCTGTCACGTATTCCATATTCGCCACTAAATCTTGCGCCATATTGCGAACGTAATGGCCAACGTGACGAGTCAGCGGCAAGCTTTTAAAGGCACCTGGAGTGCTTGCTATCATCGATGGTTTTTCCATTGAGCCAAACGCATCTATGCCGCCATTTGAATTTGTTTGCGCTTGTGCAAATGGCTGAGTGGGCACATCGACCACAGCACCGTTATTTGCTGAAGCTTGATCTTGAGGCGCTGGCTCACCGGTAATATGGTGCATGCCCGGCATACCTGCGCATCCAGCCAGCAAAAAGCATGCGAATATAAAGCTAAAAAATTTCATGGATTAGTCTCCGGAGCTAAAATTATGTTGAGTCGGTTTGCTGCTTCTATAAGGCATACCATTTCGCAAAGTAACCTGCTCTTGCTGCCAAAACAGCTCTGCAGGAAAGAATTTTGTTGCCGCCGCAATAACGTCTTTATTGCGCACGTTGATAATGCGGGCGTTTACCATGGCACCGGTTTCTTGTTCGGTAATAGTGCCGGTGATGTAATAGTCGATAGGCTGTAGGCCTTTTAAATGCTCGACATTGCGCGAGAGCGCTCTGTCTGAATCGCGCCCCATGATAATAGTGTTAGTGGCTTTGTAGTCTTGCGCGATAAAACCTCTGCGCACAACTTCTGTTGTTATACCTTGTTCTAATTGATGGCCGAGCAGCATCAGCGGCCCCTGCTGCGAGAGGTCTTGCTGCATGCTGGTGACCGGCACAAAGCCCACCACTGCATAACGGTACTGACGATCTGCATTCATATTTGCGAAGAGCTCTTGCGCAAGATGATAGGTATAAATCTCAGCATTTCCAAGAGCGCTAGGGGCTTGTGTGAGCGATGACTGTGAAGAAGCCGACGACATGGACGGGTTATTGACACAGCCACTTAAACCCATTAGTAGCAAAAGGCATAATGCGCTTAAGATAATAGTCGCCGTATGTTTAATTTTGTTTAGCATAAGCTTGCCGCTTTTAATCAATGGTTAGATCAGATGCGAAATGCTTTGCAAAAATGATTCCAGCTTTGAAGAAAGAGGAAATAAACACACTAAT
>CAYQMI010000057.1:0-9041 GCA_964418575.1 uncultured Glaciecola sp. | reverse complement strand
TCACTCATGTTTTCAGCGCTTAGCTTCGCGCCGGCAGTTGTGCCACCTAAAAGCTGCGATAAGTTCGCAGCCACCACCGAAAAGTGACCGTGAATGTAACTCGACACAAACAAAAGGTGCTCGTCATCTTTATCAATAAAACTGTCTAGATAATCTTCTTTTTGATCAAGATATTCACCTTGTACTTCACTAAGCATTGTCACCTCTTTTAAATGCTATTTTATTGTTTTGCGCTAAACCCTGTGCGTAAAAACATTCTGCTAGCCAATATTGTCGCCGCGTACAAAGTAAAGCACTTTATCTTTATAGCCGGTAACGACCGAGATTGGGCCACTGAGCGCTTGATCAAGCTCAGCATCGCCAGTATCCGCGATCAGTCCCTTTTGCCCAAGCGCATTTAGCTTAGTTTTTGTCGCGACGATATGAATATTTTGTTTACCGATTTGGCGAATAAAGGCGGGAGAAAGCTGCTGATTACCGCGCCCAAATATATGGCCCTGCCCACCAATTAAGGTAATCACTAAGCTAGTAGCTTTATCTTTGGTAAGCTCCAGTAATTGTTGCGCGGTTAAATCCCTTGCGATCACTTCAGAGTTTTGCACCGCATCAACACCTAAAAGCGTGTTTTCTAGTCCCTGACTTTCCATAATTGAGGCAAGCGTGCTACCCGAGCCCATCACAAAAATACGCTGGGCATCGTCTTCCATCATTTCTGTTACATGCGCCGCAATGTCTTCAAGCACAAGTTCATCAGACTCTTTACCGCCCGACTTTACCGCTTGTATGTAATTAAGCTCCGCAGGCACCTGCATTTCGCCAAAATATTTAGCGATTACTTGACCTTCACGAAATTTACCTTCGTCTATATCTTTTACCTCAGCATCAAACAAACTGACTAGCTCGCCAGATATTACTTGCTTGAGCACTTTCCCGGCGCCACTTGGCGTGATTGCATACACACCTGAGTGAATTTTACAGCCCGCTGGCACGCCTAATACGGGAACTCTACCGCCCACTGCGGTGAAAATATTGCGCGCAGTACCATCTCCACCTGCAAATAATAACAAGTCTACTTCCTCTTTCAGGAGGGCATAAGCCGCGAGTAAAGTATCATCGCTTTCGGTTTGACTGTGCTTTGGTGAGTAAACAACATGCGTTGCAAAGCCTAAATCTTTTGCAAGAGATTCACCCATGTCGGATGCTGCGGTATAAATCTCGATCGTCTCTTTTAAGTCTAGTATTTCACGCAGTGCCCGCTCTGTTTTCGCAAGAGCTTGCTGTTCAGCTCCCGCGGCTAAGGCTTGTTCTCGAATTTCTTTGCCGTCACTCCCTTTTAAAGCAAGTGCACCACCAATACCGGCGTAGGGGTTTACAATAAGACCTAATTTAAACTTTCTTTGGGCTGAGTCGCTCATTAAGCCATTTGCAGAATCGCTCTGTGAACTGGAAGATGTGTTTGTCTGCGTCATATCAACCTTTCAGCTTGCTTGATTTCAGAGTTTGACTTGGCAAAACTTGATATTTGAATAGATAAATCTTGGGTTTTAAAGTGCTTGTGAAGCGCTTCCAAAAACTGCTGAGCGCGCACCGGAAAGCCGTGTTCAATGTAGTTTTGAACTTGTAAAAACACTCTATCTGAAAAATCTGAGACTTCGTTATTATCCATACTCAAATTGTCGTTGCTCACTTTAAAAGTCTTACCGCAAGCCATGGAGAAGGCCCACTCAATCGCCTGTGGCTTTACTTCAACTTTCTCAAAAGCGGCTTGTTGCTCTTGGTTTCTGCCATCGGGCGCATACCAATATCCGTAGTCCACTTGGGTGCGGCGCTGTTTGCCTGCTAAGCACCAGTGCGCAATTTCATGCAGGGCACTTGCAAAGTAGTCGCGTGTAAAAAAAAGCTTATTGCCAGCGGGCAAATCGCTCAGTTCAAGCGCGTCTTGCCATGCAATTTTATCGTTGTTTGATGCTTCACCTTCTGCGTTGGCTTTATATATATAATCACTTAGCCTTGCACTTGCCGGCAAATAAATGGGCTCACTGGCGTTTCCGTAAAGACGGGTTCCCAGCTCACCAAATAAGTCAGATTCAGATGCCTGCGCTTGCGAGAAGTTTTCATTAAATAAAGCTAGCAAGACCTCTGCGTTAAAATCAGCATCTGTGTTTTGCGCTGAAAAAACACTTGGGTTACAAAGGCAGTTTTGGGTATATTGCATATATAAAATTTATTGCAGTTGATGTTTGCGTGCACCTTGATTGTTGTCATTACACTGATTACTGAATGAATACAGGAAAGTCAGCGAAAATGCTCAATCTGAACGCCGGTAAATTTGCCCGCGAGTATAACCGAAAATCGGACTAAATAAGAGTCTTTAGCAAAAACAAAAAGGTAGCTATGTTAGAAAATACCCTGTGCGGCAATGAGCAAAATCATTGGCATGAATTGGATTGGAAATACACCGAACCTTTCATTGTGCTATGGCATGTGCATAACGAGGATATTGACCACTACAAACATGCGAATAATGTGTCGTACATTAAACAGCTTGAGAAGCTTGCTTGGGCGCATTCCAATAGCATTGGCTTGAGTTTTGAGGATTATGAGGCTTTAGACCGTGCAATGGTCATTCAACATCATGATTTGAACTACCTCGCGCCGTCCTTCGAGAATGAAACACTCGCCTGCGCCACCTGGATAACTAAATGCGATCAAAAGTTCAGGTTACAGCGTGAGTTTCAATTTATATCAACGCACTCAAGTAAAACCGTATTTAGCGGCCTTACCGACTTTGTTTGCGTAAAACTATCAACAGGCGCCCCCAAACCGATGCCAGCAGAGTTCAAAGAGCTGTACGGTGCGCATCTGCTGAAGCCTTGATATGAAATCTTTGCTTTCGTGGCTGTTAATCGTATCGCTTTGTTTCAATGCCTACTTGCTTTGGCAATTAAATCAACGCGATAAGAGTGAAACGCTAATACCGAAAGATATATCACAAGCGCCTGCGGCTATTGAGGCAAAGAATATCGACGCTACTAATCCACACGGCACGCTCTTAGACAACAACGTCAGCACCCGCAAGGCCGACACGCCAAGCCAAGCCATAATTGAAGTGCCTCCTGAAGGTATCACCCTGTCGTTTTTACGCTCGTTAAAGCAACAGCAAGCCTTTGAAGCATTAAGTTTTTACGTATCAAGCTATCTGCGCGAACACCCTCAGGATATTGACGCGCTGTTATTAGAAGCAGAAGCCTATTTTTATACCCAACCTCTCAACAGCGCATTGGTCAATTATTACGGTTTACGTGATGCCATGCTTAGTGACGCTCAACTAGAGCAGATTAATCAACTTATTGATGTAAATACCACTCGTATTATTCAGCAGTTCAGTGGTGACGGCAGTTGGGATTTATTGGCCACTTTTTTAGAGCCATTGATTCAGGTAGACCCCTTAAACAGACGATACATAATGGCACTCGCAAAAGCCTACGGCATGCAGGAACAAACCGTATTGATGGAAAACGTATTAGCGGCGCTACCTCGCGATGATAGCCGAGCACAACGTTTGCGCGACAGCATTTACACAGAATCACCGAGCGAAGCAGAGATTGATGACCCACAAGAGATTGTTGACCCTAATGCTCCTCAAATTTTTGAGGGCGAGGTGCGCTTAATTGCCCGAAACGGCCAATATTATACGGATGTAAGATTAAGCGATATTGACGCCCAACTGTTAATTGATACCGGCGCATCTACTACAGCCATTAGCCAAGAGGTGTTTGATCAAATTCGCACCACCAATACTTCATATTTGGGCACATTTAACGTGCAAACCGCAGGGGGTGCAGTCTCTAGCCCTATATATAGAATTGCTGAGCTGCTAATAGGTGAAGAGCGTTTAAACAATGTGAGCGTGATGGTACTGCCCACTGAAAACCTGCAAAACTTTGATGGTTTGTTAGGTATGAACGTGATTAAGCGGTTTAATGTTTCTTACGACCAGTCTGCTGGCACTATGAGAATGTACAAACGAAAAAGGCCAATGCCTTAGCATCGGCCCTTTTATCTAATAAAGTTTAGCGCCTTAAAGGCTAGCAGCTAATCTCGTGCCTTGGTCAATCGCACGCTTGGCATCTAATTCAGCGGCTACGTCTGCACCACCGATGAGATGATGATTGGTTTGTAAACCTTCTGCGACAGCTTTAAGAGGCAGTTGCCCCGCACAAATAATCACGTTATCTACCGCTAATGTTTGCGATTCACCGTTCACGGTAATATGAATACCCGCGTCATCGATTTTGTCGTACTGCACACCCGCAATCATATTCACGCCTTTCATCATTAAACCCGCTCGATGCGCCCAGCCAGTTGTTTTGCCTAAGCCCGCACCTACTTTTGTGGTTTTACGCTGAAGCAAGAATATCTCGCGTGGAGAAGCCTCAGGCTGCGGCTTCATTCCTTCAACACCGCCTCTTGCAGTAAACTCCATATCGATGCCCCATTCTTTCATAAACGCAGGAATGTTGGTGGAGGTAGAGGTTTTACCGTGAGATAAAAACTCAGATGTATCAAAACCAATGCCGCCCGCGCCAATTAATGCAACGCGCTTGCCCACTGGCTTTTTGTGCTTAATGACGTCGATATAATTAAGCACCATTTTGTGTTCAATACCCTCTATATCCGGTTTACGTGGCTCGATGCCTGTCGCGATAATCACTTCGTCAAAGCCCATGCTGTCAAGCATTGCAGCGTCCACTCGGGTGTTGAGCTGTAAATCAACGCCGTGCAAATGCAGCATTACTTCAAAATAGCGAATGGTTTCGTAAAACTCTTCTTTTCCGGGAATTTGTTTGGCGATATTAAACTGACCACCAACTTCTGAGTCTGCATCAAATAAGGTCACATTGTGCCCGCGAGATGCCGCGGTTGAAGCCGCAGCCAATCCGGCAGGACCAGCACCAACTACCGCAATCTTTTTGATTTTAATCGCCGGCTCAATGACCAATTCTGTTTCGTGACACGCTCTTGGATTCACCAAACAGCTTGTCATTTTGCCATCAAAGACATGGTCTAAGCAGGCCTGATTACAACCAATACAGGTGTTGATATGACTCGCCTGATTCTTCTGCGCTTTATTAACAAATTCAGCATCTGCTAAAAACGGGCGTGCCATCGACACTAAATCGGCATCCCCTCGAGCTAAGACTTCTTCAGCCACTTCTGGCGTGTTAATACGATTAGACGTGATCACGGGAATATTCAAGGCTTTTCTAAACTTGGCAGTCACCCAGGTAAATGCGGCTCTTGGTACTTTTGTAGCGATGGTGGGTATTCTCGCCTCGTGCCAACCAATGCCAGTATTGATGATGGTTGCGCCTGCTTTTTCAATACGTAGACCAAGCTCAAGTACTTCATCGTAAGTGCTGCCGCCCTCAACCAAGTCGAGCATCGAAAGACGATAGATTATGATAAAGCGTTCGCCAACTGCCTCGCGCACACGGCGCACTACTTCAATAGGTAGCTTAATGCGATTTTGATACTCACCGCCCCACTCGTCTTTACGCTGATTAGTGCGCTGAGCAATAAACTGGTTTAAGAAATAACCCTCAGACCCCATAATTTCAACGCCATCGTAACCTGCCTTTTGCGCTTGCTGAGCAGTAAAAACGAAATCATTGATTTGCTTTTCAATCTCCTCACTCGTGAGCTCTTTTGGCGTAAATCGATTAATGGGGGCTTGAATGGGTGATGGAGCTACTAAATTTTTGTTGTATGCATAACGACCAGTATGCAGTATTTGCATACAAATTTTGCTGCCGTGGGCATGCACAGCATCGGTGATTTGCTTATGGTTTTGTACCGCTTGATCACTGTCAAGTCTGACAGTGTTTGCGTGGGTTGCGCCCTCATCATTCGGGCCAATACCGCCTGTTACAATCATGCCTACACCGCCTTTCGCGCGTTCAGCAAAAAATGCCGCCATACGTTCGTGACCATTTGGCACTTCCTCAAGTCCGGTGTGCATAGAGCCCATAATGATGCGATTATTTAAGGTGGTAAAACCTAAATCTAATGGACGAAATATATGAGGATATGGCGTGTCTACAACTGGATTCATAACTTGACCTTTTACCTTAATTTTTCCCATTACCTAATACAGAACAATTCGCAGTTTAAGGATTGCATAAACGATAAAGCGATATTAGGGTGGTTTAGAACATGCAATGTGCTTTCTTTGATGACTTTAGCTCAGGTAGATTTAAGCTAAATCAGTCAACAAGATTGTTAGGCATATCTTTACGAAACTCTGTCCATAATTTGCCACTTTCTACACCGTATTTACGCACAACTGAAACAACACGATCGTAATCTTGGCTTTCCAAAACGCCTAAAAGCTGCTGGTAATATTTGATAGCGGTGTCGCGGGCTGATGGCTCAGAGAAAAATGGCGCGCCAAGGCGAGCATAAATATTCTTAAATCCGTTCATCATTAGCACATAAACCGGATTGTTAGATGCAAAAGCTAAGTCGTGATGCATTTGATAATCGTTTTGGGCAAATGCTACACCTTCATGACTTACTGTTTTAAAGCGCTCGATAATACTACGACTCTGCTCTGGACTTTGACGAAAGGCAGCGCGAATAAATACCGCACTCAAATTAGTACGTGCCGACAATAGATTATCGAGTAAAGCCGGCTGGCCTTCCTGATCTAGGCGAGCAAGCGTCTCGAGTATATTCAGACCACAGGTTTCCCAGTAATTGTTAACTTTGGTGGGCTTACCATGCTGTATTGTAAGCCAACCATCGCGAGCAAGACGCTGCAAAACTTCGCGTAAAGTTGTGCGGGTAACACCAATCAACTCAGACAATTCGCGCTCAGCAGGCAATATAGTACCCGGCGGAAATCGGCCACTCCAAATAGATTCAACGATATACTCCTCGGCGAATCCAGCAGGACTCTGTGACTTATAAATCATGCTTACTCTGCAATCTGTTAACGAAAATTTAACTGATTGTACCAGATGCATCGCACAAGGAAAGAATTAAAATTGTTGTGGGAGCGTTTGTTGTTTCCAACGAACAAACGTCATACTTAAACTCAAAGAAACGTCATACTTAAACTCGAAGAAACGTCATCCCCGCGAGGGCAGTACTAATATGGCGCCTATTTTACTAAAATGGCGCAAGCATGGCTTGCCCATCAAACGCATTGACGATGTTAAATTTAACGTTGAAACTCATGGTGCACATGACATCGAGTTTGTAATGCTTGCCAAGTGCATCCCAACACATTTTAATAGCGATAAATGTAACGACTAACAACGCAAAATCGGCAAAGTCAGTCTCAAATTAGGATATTTATGACAAAAAGCGCTATCGATAGCGGACAATTGCAATGTAGAAATTTAACCAAAGCTTATAAAGGTAAGCGTGTGTTAGATAATGTTTCTCTTTCATTTAATGCATCAAAAAGCCTATTAGATGGTCCTAATGGTTCAGGAAAGTCTACACTATTGCGATTGCTAGCCTCAATTGAGACGGTTGATGGCGGTGAGATTTTCTGGCAATTGAAGGGTGTCGGAAATAACGGTGTTGATGCAATACAAGCAAACAAGCCCATAATCTCAATTGCCAGCGAAACCGTTTTGCCCCCAGACGTTCTCACCGCACGAGAAGTACTTAGCCTTGTAGAAAAGCATGCAGACATAGATAAGCCATTTAGGACTAAAATGATTTTGTCTCTTGGTTTTAACGACTTTCTAAGCACCGGTGTAGATGAATTATCTTCAGGCTCGCTCAAAAAGCTTATTCTCATTAGCGCCATGAGCAAAAAGTGTGAAGTATTACTGCTAGATGAGCCCTTTGCTAACTTAGACAACAGCAGTCGGGAAATTATTAAGCAACTGATTTTAGATGACAGGCGTTTTATGATCATTGTTGACCACCATCGCTTGCTAACTGACTTACCTACAGTGTCCCTTTCTTTAGCGCTATGAGTATTGGACAAAAGGAGATATCTTTTCGACAAATAATGAAACGCAAGAGCAAGCGCTTCATTAAAAACAATCAAAGTTTATATCGGTTTTTTATCGGATTCTTACTCTTTTTAGGGCCGATCCCAGGCTTCGCTATGGCTTTTCTAGCGCCTCTTTTGGGATATCTTTTTGTGAACGCTAATTCTATTTACGAATTTATTATTGTCGTGTTATCTCTGGCAATATTAGGCTGGATTAACGTCCAATATTATTTCATCTATTGGACCAGCTCCGAGCTAAAGTATTTATATCATTTCATGGGTAAACGAGAAAGCTACGTTAAACATTACATCGCACTGCTAAAAACCAGCATTCTTTTTCACTTTCTTGTCCTTGTCGCTTTTACAAGAATTGAGTTTGATAGCAGAGGCTTAGCTTATGTTGTATCCAGTTACATAATATTATTAGCAGTGTTTACGATTGAGTATCGGCGAAATATCGAGCATAGCACCTCATTTATTAGTCACATGAGAAACAGCGTAAACAAGCTAATCAAAGAAAGGCACGACAACAGTTTCGCCGAAGGCTCAATTAACAGCACTAGTATTGCTAACCGCTTGATTATAAAACTTAAATTAATCAGCTTGTTTATGCAGGCTGGAGGGTGGTTAAGACTGCTACTTTACTTCGGCATGCTTTATCTAATTGTGTTACTTGCTGCAAGCGGAAGAGACGCATTTCACATTTTCTTAATTGGTTTTGTTCTATTAGCCATATCACTATTTTTCTCGTTCCAATTGCGTACGGTTATTTATAAGAATATGCAAAGGCAGGAGAGCTTTTTTAGAAGCGTGGATAAACAGGCTTTCGATAGAATCAAACGCACCTATGCAGTGTGCATTCAGATTTTATTTTTACTGCCCGTTGTAGTCTTCATTGTTTTGTTTTTGACGAATACTTACTCAACATGAGCAGCTTAGCTTTTAACGAGCTTTTCAAACTTGTTATAAGCTTAATTTGCTAATTGAATGCTTACCCAAACTAAACGGTGGTCGGAGGATATTT
>CAYQMI010000056.1:0-24204 GCA_964418575.1 uncultured Glaciecola sp. | reverse complement strand
CGGATTTTAATTCACGACCAATACTACAGCGACGACCAGTGGTTGTTTAATCAGGGTATTAAATAAGCTAACGCGTCAAAAAAGCCCGCAAAAATTATGCGGGCTTACTCATTACAGTTGTTCGTTACTGCTCGAATGACTCACTCGCAGCACTTACGTTTTTTGTAAACGTGCGTGGCTTACCTATGTACTTGCAAATATTTCTATTATTCCCCTCCAGCTGTACGATTTCGTAATTAAAATCACAATAGACAGCTGGGCTGCTTGTAAAAATAATATCTCCTCGCTTACAAACATCTTCAATGACTTCGACTGGAGTAAGCATATTACTATCAGAACAAACAAGCTCCAAGCTATCAGAGGGTTGATTAGCTTGCACCAGTGAATGAGCAGAACCAAGCACAAAAGCAAATGTTGTTATTTTAAATATTAACTTCATGATAAATCCTTCTTCATCAAAGTTAGTTACACAGTTGCTCCATATTAAGGAGCAACGCATTTTATTTACTGAAAACGTCAAAAATAATGCTCGTTTGTTAAAAGCCATTCGTGCACTATGAACAAGCCTAAATTTATTACTACTTTACTCAGGCTTGGCTTTTCAAATCATCCAGTCGATATTTATCAATTAGCGAATACAAAGTAGGGCGCGTGACGCCAAGCAGCTCAGCTGTTTTAGATATATTTTGCTCGGCTTGATTATATGCGTTTCGAATCGCGCGGCTCTCGGCAATTTCACGCACTTCTCTTAGATTAAACACGCGTTCGTCGTTACTCTCAGACTTCACCATCAAACCTAAATCATCCGCCTGCACAAGCTGTCCTTCTGCAAGAACAACTGCTGATTTTAATTTGTTTTGCAGTTCTCGAATGTTGCCCGGCCACTGATGCGATAACATCGCGCTAATTGCGTCTTCGCTGAAGCCTTTAACCTTTGCCGAATATTCTTCTCGGTATTGATTCAAAAATGTTTTTGCCAGCAATACAACGTCGTCATCTCTATCCCTAAGTGGGGGAATTAATATACTGATCTCGCCAATACGATAATATAAATCTTCGCGAAAACTTTCGTCGGCAACCATTCCTTGCAAATCTCGATGGGTTGCACATACTACACGCACATCCACCGCTATTTCGCTACGTCCGCCTACTCGTTCTATCACGCGCTCTTGCAAAAAGCGCAACATTTTTGCCTGCAAGCCAAGAGGCATGTCGCCAATTTCATCGAGGAATAAGGTGCCGCCCTGAGCTCCTTCAATTTTTCCTAGTGTTGTTTTATTCGCGCCAGTAAACGCGCCTTTTTCGTAACCGAATAGCTCACTTTCTAGCAGGTTTTCAGGAATAGAGGCACAGTTGATAGCAACAAAAGGCTTATTTGCTCGCGTGCTGTGTTCATGAATACTGCGGGCAAATACTTCTTTTCCGGTGCCACTCTCGCCTAATAAAAGCACGCTGATATCGGTTTGGGCGATTTTTTCAGCTTTACGGCTCGCACCTTGTATTGCTGCGCTATTGCCAATTATTTTGCCCATCGCGGCATTGCTTCTCGAGAGCACCAGATTCTCGTGTTCAAGATTTGCTAAGTTAAGCGCACGATGGATGATTAAATTTATGGTGTCGGTGTCGATAGGCTTTTGATAATAATCGTATGCGCCTAAAGCAACGGCTTTTAAAGCGTTTTCTTTGTCGTCATTCCCGGTAACAACAATCACTTTAGTACTGGGCGCAAGGCTGAGTATTTCTTTTAATGCAAGTAAGCCTTCAGAGGCGTTTGTTGGGTCGGGGGGGAGGCCTAAATCAAGGGTGACCACGCTTGGCTCAAAGCGGCGTAGCTGCGTAATTGCAGATGCTCTGTCTGACGCGAATACCACTTCAACGCCACTTAGAGCCCACTTCAATTGCTTTTGAATACCTAAGTCATCATCAACTACTAATATCTTGTCCACGTATTCCTAGTCCTTTGCATTAATTGGCAAGCGTACAATAAACTTCGTACCCTTATTTACTTCACTGGTCACTGTGAGACTGCCGCCGCATTCCTCAATAAACTGCTTAGCATCGTATGCACCAATTCCCATACCGGCATTGCCTTTAGTGGTATCGAAGGGCTTGAACAAACGCTGCGCAATAAACTTTTCTGTCATGCCACAACCATCGTCTATGATAGTTATTATCGCCCATTTTTCGTCTCCATTGAGTTCAACCGACACATTTCCTGTTTCAACGGTTGCTTGCTGGGCATTATTAATTAAATGATACATGACATTGGTGAATTTTTCGGCATCTATTTTAGTTTGCACTGCTTGATGCACGGTAAAGCTTGGATGAGGTAGTTGAGCACAGCATTTTTGCTTTATGAGTTGCTCTAAAACTTCTTTAATATCGGCGCATTGAATATGCTGTTTTGCATCTACTTTTTTATCGGTAAGCTGCTTGAGCATTTTATCCATGCGCTCTTGGGTATATTTGAGTGTTTCGAAGGTGTCGTCTATGAATTCTGGATTAGATTTATGCTGTTGGGCGTTAGACAGAATAAGATTTATTTGCGCCAATACATTTTTTAAATCATGCACAACAAACGCCGACATGCGATTAAAGGCGGCAAACTGTGCATTTTCAGCCAATGCATTGGAACTTTCAGCATGAAATATATAGTTGGCAATTTGGTCGGTTAACGCTGCCAAATAATCCCTTAGCTCCCAATTGAGAGTGCGTACGTCGGGCTCTAGCGCACGCATAAATACAATACCCCACAGTTCTTCATGCTGATAAATTGGCACCGCGAGTTGGTACACAAACTTTTGCATGTATTGTTCGCGCTGCTCTAAATCCTCATACAAGCCTGGCTTAGCTCTGAGTTCATCGAAATCAATTACCCAATGCGTTTGTCGGCAAAATCTAACGAGAGGATCCAGGGTAGGTAAGAATGATTCAGGTTCCATCGCAACCTCGCCTTCCACTGTGGCAAGTATTTCCAGCTCTTCCCCTTTAACTTTGCATAAGCAGCCTTGGGCGTATCCAATTCCATCTAGGTAGGCATCTAAGGCTGTTTGATAAACTTCATCGCTAGACTGCCCGCCTTTTGAAAGCTGCTTGGTTAATTTGACCCACTGCGCACGATAATCATATTGGTTTGCGTAAAAATGCTTGGTAATAAACACTTTAATGCTGTTTCTGAACTGGTGCGACATAAATAGGCTTATCAGCAGCACTAAGGATATTACTACCAGCGCCATTTGCACCGGTAAGCTCCAGCTGCCACCTATAAATTTTACAATATAACCAAGGGTCGCCATGATCATTAAATATAGGCCAGCAACGAGTAATAATGTGCTGTGTAGCACTATTTCTCGGCTTACAAAGATATCAATACCCCAATGCTGAATACGGCGGATAGCGAGTACGAGGAAAGGCATCAGAGCGAGATAAATATAGCCTCTTGCGGCGAAGAAATTCCAACTGAGTTGGTTCACCATAGTAGCGTTTGCGTATGTGACAAAGTCAAATAAACTAAGCGCGCCCAAATACAAGACCAATGGCTTGAAAGCCCATTTTTCTTTATCGGCCTGGCGATAGACCACTTCAAGCAATACCAATGCTTGCAGGGCAGAAAGTGTGTGTAGACTAAATTGCCAAGTGCTTGGCAGTACTTCGAGGACTGCTGCTACCAATACTAAGCTTGGTAAGAGCATAATCGCCAGCGTAACCGGCCGTGTTATAAAACCAGTAAAACCGTTGAATTGATTGCGCAGACAAGCCGCAATAAAAAGCATCCATATCCATTGCCGAGCGCCGTCGTACTTAAGCATGTTTTCTTGGCCGAGGGCAAGATTCAGATAACCTAGGTGGGTAATTGACCACAATACAGTGGTCAAGGTAGCAAAAATTAATAAATACTTGGCCATGCCAACCTTGCGGACGGCAAATAACATTAACAAGAGCAGCAAATATGCCGCTGCGCTTAATCCATAGCCCAAGTTAAAAAATAACACTAATTAACCTGAATCCTGTTTAAGAAACGGCGCTCAGCCCCCCTAGAATTGCGAATTACTGCGTTGCAAAAGCCAGCAATAGAATAACTATTACGTGACTTTTGCGCCTTGTACTTCACAATTCTAGCGGCACTGAGTGTAAAAATTAATGTAAGCATGTAAAACAAGCGATTGCACCATTCCTTAAACAAGATTCAGTTTAATTACCTTTTTTGTACGAGTAAACTTCCAATTGAATATCCTGCACCAAAAGAACACAACAAGCCATAGTCACCTGTTACCAAATCTTCGTGATGTAGTGCAAAGGCTATAACCGAACCTGCCGACGCAGTATTAGCATAAGTGTCTAGTACAATGGGTGCTTCTTCTAGCGTCGCTTCTCTACCCAGAAGCTTTTTGCTGATGAGCGTGTTCATATTGATATTTGCCTGATGCAGCCACCAGCGTTTTAGGTCTGCTGGCGTTAACTCATGCGCACTTAAATGTTCGGTTATGTGGGAAGCAGCCATGGGGCAGACTTCCTTAAATACTTTACGCCCTTCTTGGTGGAAAAGCTTGTCTGGGCCATAAGGGTCAGCATCGGTGGCGTGGGTGATATAGCCAAAGTTTGATCGGATGTTGTTTGAGAATTTAGTCACAGCTTTTGTGCTTAATAACTCAAAACCATGGCCTTCATCGGCGCTTTTCTCTGATTCGATAATCGTCGCGGTGGCAACATCACCAAAAATGAAATGGCTGTCGCGGTCTGTGTAGTTAATTTGTGGGGATACCAATTCTGGATTGATCACCAAAACCGCTCTTGCGGTTCCCGCTGCAACCATTTCATAAGCGCGATGCATGCCAAAAGTGGCGGCTGAACATGCCACCAACATATCAAAACCAAAGCCTTCAATACCCAACTCCTCTTGCACTTCTATCGCAATCGCAGGATATGAACGCTGTGTATAGGCGCACGATACAATTACCGCATCAATGTCAGCGGCGGTTTTATTGGCCGAGGCCATTGCTTTTTTTGCCGCCTCTACAGCAATTTCTGCCTGCTGAGACAGTTCATCATCACTGCGTTCTTCAAGAATTGGGCGCATGCGGTGAATATCTAAAACGCCTTCTTTTGAATAGATATAACGGCTTTTAATACCTGAGGCTTTATGCACAAATTCAGCACTTGAGTGTGGCTTGGCTACGACTTCTCCAGCGTCGATTTGGGCTTTGTTGGTTTCGTTGTAATGATCAGCATAGGCGTTGTATGCATCAATTAATTCTTCATTTGAAATACTATGGGGTGGCGTCCATAGCCCTACCCCACTCAAAATAACTTTGTTTTGCATGATGTGTCCTGGTTGCGTATTCTCGCAGATGCCCTAATACTAGAGTGAGACTGCAGATACTTCAATCACTTATGTACTATAGAAAAGTGTTTTAAAGGTCTTTTCTTGGTTCGGGGAGCAATTGCGCGATAATTTCGGCAATCTTACGGAAAAGCTGTATGCGGGTAGTGCCTATTCGCCAAGTTAATCCTATTTCGCGATAAGCATCATGTTCTGCTGGCATTGCCACTACTTCGGTACCCTTTAACACGCCTTGATTAAGCGCCATTTCTGGCATAAACGAAAAGCCCATCTTGCTATTCACAAGTGCAACCAAGGTATGCAGACTGCTAGCAGTTAAAGAGCTTACTTGTGCTTTATGCGCTAAACCACATGCGCTCACCGCATGCTCAGTAAGGCAATGCTCTTTTTGCAATAGGAATATACTGTCGTTTGGCAAGCTATCAATATTAAAACTAGACGCTAATTCATGTTTGCGACTGTCGTGCGCCACCAAATGAAATGGATCTCGACCTAAAACCAGCTGCTTACAACCGGGTGTATTCATCGGCAAAGCAAGCAATAATAAATCTACCTCGCCGTCTGATAACTTTGCTAATAGGTTGTCGGTAGTATCTTCAGTAAGCTGCAAATGCAAATTAGGTAAATGTTCGCGCACATGTTTTATCACCGATTCAAACATGAAGGGCGCGATGGTAGGAATAACACCTAACCTTAATACCCCTGAGCGCCAGTCACCCGATGACTCAGTAAAGTTCGTCCAATCTTGAGAGTGGGCTAAAAGTTGCTTTGAGCGTTCAACTAAGCTTTCACCAAAGTCTGTAAACACAAAGGTCTTGTGTTCACGCTCGAGCAATTGCTGGCCAATATTTTCCTCAAGATTTTGTATAGCGGTGCTCAGTGTCGACTGACTCACATTGCACTTTTTTGCGGCTTTAGCGAAGTGCTGCTCTTTATGCAGCACTACTAAATAATACAGATGCTTTAGATTAGGAAAGCGCATGAATTAAACGCCAAATATTGCTCTTAAGATAAAGAAGAATATTATTGAGAATGCGGCTCCTGCGGGTAATGTAACTACCCATGAAACTACGATATTACGAATGATCTTGCCGTTGAGCGCTGCTACGCCTTGCACTATGCCTACACCAAGTACTGCGCCAACGAGAGTTTGCGTTGTAGAGATAGGTAAGCCTGTACCCGAAGCAATTAACACCGTTGTGGCAGCAGCGAGCTCGGCAGCAAAGCCTCGGCTCGGGGTTAAATGCGTGATGCCTGAGCCAATGGTTTTCATGACTCGTGCGCCAAACATTGCCAAGCCCATAACTATGCCCAAACCGCCAAGGGGGAGTATCCACCACGCTAGAGGGGAGTTATCTAAGATCACACCGTCATTTGTAACAACACTTACCACCGCTGCTAGCGGACCTATTGCGTTTGCAACGTCGTTTGAACCGTGCGCAAATGCCATGCAGCATGCCGTTAGCACCATTAGTACCGCAAACACTCTTTCGACCTTCATCTGCTGCTCTTCTTTCGATAAGCGAGCAAAGGCTGCAGTGTGATCGTCTGTGCCTTTATTGACTTTTCTAATCACAATAGCTCCGATTATTGCTACTGCAATACCAATACCGATAGCTAAGGAATACCCGTGTAACGCTGGCATATCCAAACCAACATGTTTCAAGCCTTTTTTGATAGTAACCAAAGACATGATAAAGCCGGCCATACCCATATAAACGGGAACATACTTAATAGCACGAGAAAGCGGATGCTCGTGATCAAAAATCAGGCGTTTTGCACTTAAAAATATCAGCACCGCAACCAAACCAGACACCGCAGGCGTAATTACCCAACTGCCAACAATACCGCCTATTTTTATCCACTCAATAGCCTCAGTACTCACTCCAACCGCAGTAAAACCGACTATCGCACCAATAATAGAATGCGTAGTAGAAACCGGCCAACCATAATATGAAGCGATAACTAACCACACACCGGCGGCTAATAGTGAGGCAATCATACCTAATACGAGAAGTTCGGGAATGTTTGAAAAATATCCAGCATCGATGATGCCTTTACGAATGGTCGAAGTTACTTGACCGCCTGCCAAATACGCACCGGCAAACTCAAAGACCATCGCAATAAGAATCGCTTGCTTGAGGGTAATTGCTTTAGAACCAACCGACGTACCCATAGCATTGGCGACATCGTTGGCACCGATACCCCATGCCATAATAAAACCGAATGTAGCCGCGAGTATAACCAATAGGAGGCTATAACTTTGAAAAATATCCATGGGGGAGATTGCCTATTGTGTCGAAGTGGTTAGTGGCTTAATCGCAGTGCAAAAATATAAACGGATTTGTAAGTTGGCGCAACCGCAGTCCTGTTATAAACAGTGATTTATTTGCGACAGTCACTTAAGTACATCTTATTTAAGTAATTTTTTAACCGTTTTTTTCATCGACGCGCTATTCATATCGCGTCCGTAGGTCAAATAAATAACATATTCACAAATATTTTTGCATCGATCTCCCATCCGTTCAAAGGCACGAATTGCCCAAAGGACGTCCATCCATTGGTTAATTTCTGCTGGATTAGACTGAATCTCCGCCGCGGTTTGTTCGAGGATTTTTTTATACACCCTATCAATATCGCGGTCTTGTTGATGCGCTAATATAGCGGCTTTATCGTCTTGACGAGCAAATGCATCAAAGGTTGCCCTCATCATTGCTACATTGCGGTTGCCGATGTCGAGCATACCGGTAAATACAAGGTCCGAATCGGGTATTTTATTAAGTGTAACAAGCCTTGCCACACGAGCAATTTCATCGCCAATCCGCTCTAAGTCTGTGGCGGTTTTCGATACTGTCATAATTAGCCGCAGATCTCCCGCAGTTGGATTTCTTTTGGCAATGATACGCATACACTCTTGCTCTACTTGCGTCTCCATCACATCAACTTTGTTGTCGTTTAGGGCTACTCGCTCCGCTAGGCTGGGCGCTTTCTCTTTTAGCGCAACTAAGGTATTTACCAACTGCTGTTCAATCACGCCCCCCATGGTTAGTACGGAGTGTTTCAAACTCTCGAGCTCTTGATTGAACTTGGCGGATATATGGGTATTTAGCTGTATCTGTCTGCGCATTTTAGGTCTCGTTGACTAACCGTAACGGCCGGTTATGTAATCTTCTGTTTGTTGTTTTGCCGGCATGGTAAATAATGAGTCGCTGTCAGAGTATTCAATCAATTCTCCTCTATGCATAAAAGCTGCATAGTCTGATACTCGCGCAGCTTGCTGCATATTATGGGTCACTATTACCAGGGTACATTGTTTTTTTAATGCGTTGATTAGCTCTTCAATATATAAAGTAGTTAACGGGTCGAGCGCTGAAGTAGGCTCATCTAAAAGTAAAATTGACGGCTCTAGGGCAAGTGCACGAGCAATCATCAAGCGCTGTTGCTGACCACCCGAGAGCAAAAGGGCAGAGTCGAATAAACGGTCTTTAACTTCTGACCAAAGGGCAGCATTTCTGAGTGCCCGCTCAACACTGTCATCAAGTTTTCGGCGGTTTGTTTCACCTTGAATACGCAAACCAAAGCAGATGTTTTCGTAAATACTCATCGGAAATGGGTTTGGGCGTTGAAACACCATGCCAATTTGGGTTCTTAACAAGGAAACGCGCTCTCGTCGGTGGTAAATGTTGCGATCATTAATCCACACTTCACCGCTACACTGGTGATTTTTATTCAGCTCGTTCATCCGGTTAAAGCTATTGAGCAAGGTTGTTTTACCGCATCCACTTTGACCGATTATGGCGGTAATTTTATTTTTTGGTATTCGCAAGCTCACGTTATTGAGCACCAGCTTTCCGTTTAGGTGCACGCAAAGATCACGCACATCTATACCGGTTTGCGCGCTCGATATTTCGTCTACCGAAAGAATGTCCCGTTCAAATAACTTCAACATAATACTGTTTGTTCCTCACACTCTTTCATATTTATATCTGAGGCGATGACGAATTAAAATCGCCGATATATTTAATAAAAATACAATAATTAACAGCAGCATGCAGCTCGCAAACATCAACGAAGCCGACTGTGTTTGGGTTTGATTATGAAATGCGCCGTCGTAAATAAATACGCCAAGATGCATAAACTGCCTTTCCAAATGCACAAATGGAAACTCGCCGTCGATAGGCAGATTGGGTGCAAACTTCACAGCTCCTACCAAAATCAGCGGCGCCACCTCACCTGCAGCTCTGGCAATCGCCAAAATAATACCCGTCAACATTCCCGGGCTTGCCATTGGCACCACAACGCGCATGATAGTTTCAAATTTTGTCGCACCTAAAGCATAGCTGCCTGCTCTTAAGCCTTCAGGTACCCTCTGCAAGCCCTCTTCTGCAGACACAATAACAACTGGCAAGGTTAGCAGTCCCATGGTTAAGCTCGCCCAAAGCAATCCTGGGGTGCCAAAGGTAGGTGACGGTAGGGTTTGAGAATAAAACAGCGAATCAATCGAGCCGCCCATTGCATACACAAAAAAGCCCAAGCCAAACACGCCATACACCACCGAAGGCACCGCCGCCATATTGCTAATTCCTATACGGATTAATTCGCTCACGCGATTGTTCGGCGCATATTCATGTAAATAAATTGCTGCAATGATGCCAAAAGGGGCGACCACGACAGCCATTAGAATGACCATCAAAATAGTGCCAAATATAGCCGGGAATACGCCTCCTGTAGTAGACGCTTGCTTAGGTTTATCTGATACAAACTGCCATATTTTGCCCAAGGTAAAGGTGAACTTTGACCATGCGTTGAGTTGATTTGGCTGATATAAAAAGTCTAACTCATTGAGGCCAACATCAATAAAACTGCCATCGGCTTGCTTAAAACGTATGCGATATTCAGCAATTTGTGCTTTTAAATCGCTCGCATATTCTTGCCAGCGCACAAACTCTTCCATTTCAGCTAGGCGGGCAGGCGTGTCTGCGCCAACATTGCTATTGTCGAGAGCCGCAATGCGCCGATGCAGGTCTTTTAGTTTACCTTGCTGTATTTGCGTCAGGTTGGTATTCAGAAGCTCTACACTATTTTGAAGATTATCAAGCTCTGTTAGCGGGAGAACCTCGTCGTTAATAGAAGACAGTGCGTAAAACTCACCAAAGTAAATCCGCCCTGTTTTACTCACTATTTGATAGACCTGCTCAGCCACCTGCACATCTACTTTAGGTTTGTTTTCTGGCTCTCCTAAAAATTGCCCGCGATAGCGATTTTCATATTCTGCTATCAGTTCTTGACGGTTTAGGTTACTGCCTTGATAAAACACATCGTTTGTATCATCTGAGAAACTAATTGTGATTTTATAAGCAGACTGGGGCAAGAAATACTGGGCGCCTTTTACTGAAATAAACACAACCATCGCAACTAAAAATATCAGCAAGCTCGACACACAAAGCATACTTAGTATCTCAGACAAAGACTGGCGATAGTTCATCTGCTTTCTATCAAACATGTTTATCTGCCTGTAGCCTGCGCTTGAGCAAAGAGGCGATGGTGTTGATTACAAAGGTAAAGGCAAACAAAATAGCCGCAGTTAAAAACAAAATATGATAGTGCGCGCTACCAATACTCGACTCTTGTAACTCAATGGTTAGGTTAGAAGTAAGCGAACGCAAACCTGAGAGTAAGTCCCAGTCTGCTATGGGCGTATTGCCTGTCACCATCAGTACAATCATAGTTTCGCCAAAGGCTCTGCCAAGCCCTAACATAATGGCCGATATTATGCTCGGTAGGGCAACTACTAACACCACCTTCACAAGGGTTTGTAATTCGGTTGCGCCTAAGGCAAAGGCTGCTTGCTTTACTCCATCAGGGACTTCAAATAAGGCGTCATCCACCAAAGAATAAATAGTAGGAGCAACCGCAATGCCTAGAGCCAAAGCGACGACTACCGTGGTTTTACTCAAAGTAATGTCAATGAAAAAAGTGCCCAGTATCGCGCCTTCACCACTCGCTATTGCGGCCTGTAAAACGACGAAAAGTTGAAATACAGCGGTAAGTATCACTAAAAAAACAATGGAGCATAGCGGCAAATACATGCGCTTGAGTCTTATATACACTTCACTTTGCTTTATCACCGAGTGGAGTAGCGCAAAACCAAGCACAATAAATGGCAAAGATACCAACATACCCAGCAAGGCAAACAACGAACGCTCTGCAAATGGTGCCAACCAAATCGCGGCAATAAAACCGATTATAACCGACGGAATGGCTTCTATCATTTCGATGCTCGGTTTTACCCAAGCCCGCAATTTTGGCGAAGCAAAGTAAGCGGTATATATTGCAGCTCCTAAAGACAAAGGAATGGCAACAAATAAAGCCAATATAGAGGCCTTTAAACTGCCTATAATAAGCGGCACTAAAGAAAATTTAGTTTCAGCGTATTCAGCAGATTGACTGGTTTGCCAGATGTACTGCGGACTTTGATAGCCTGAATACTGAACCTCTTCAAACAAACTCTTCCAAGTCGTGATCCCGGCGGCGTTGTGCAAGCTGTAAACATAAGCTTTAGTTGTGCCCGCTTCATACTCACCGAATAGATACAATTGTTGATTGTGCCAGTGCATATCTTTTACTGTTTCGCTTAGGCGTCGCTCGCTCACGATTTCGTTAGTTGCACTGTTAAAAATACTTACATAGGATTGTTCATCAATACCAATGGCAATCATTGTTTGACGATCGAATACGACGCTTTGCATACCTTTAGTTGCCGATTCTCGTCTGCCGCTCAAGCTGCCAACTTCGTTTAGCAAAAACTCTCCACCCACATTGCTGCTGCGCCATACTTGCTCACCCCCAGCGAGTTTTTCAATATACAAAGTGCGCTGGTTAGGCGATACCAATACGCTTGCGTCCATCGGCATGTCTTGGTTTAGGTCTTGAATTGTAAGTCCTTGGCTATTGGTCAATCTGGCGGCGTTTTCATGCACTATTAAGAGTTGTTCAAAGCGTGGCAAAGGCGTGATTGAATGCGCTTTAGAAATCAGCTTAATGCTCGGAGCTTTTAGTGTATTGAGTTCATGCCAAATGACTACATGCTCTTCTTTGTTGAGCTGCGCCGACATAATCACTTTGCTTTCGTATTTTGCGATGTGCCAAGGCAGTTTTGATAGGTTTGTTGTATTGATGACTGTGTTGAGTTCATTGATGTTGAATGAACCAATTAGGCTGCGCTGAATTTGCCCTGATAAATTACTAATATTGTACAACTCAACAAGGGAATCCTCTCGCAAAATGCCATAGTGAGTAAAATAGCTGTGGTTAGCTTCAACCTTTATAAAAGATGAGCCACAGGAGTGGTTAAACACACTTGCACTGCTAGCAACATTGGTCGCTTGTCCGTTTAGCTTGTGGACCTTTAGCTGACATTGCCCAAAGGTAAGTCCAACTACATCATCGCCCATTTGCTGAACCAAGAGCAGCGGTGACTGACTGCTTATAGAGAAGGTCTCTTCTAAATTAAGCTTTGGGGTTTTTAACAGAGGAAACGCATTGCTTAAAATGTGTAGAATTAGCAACACAAACATGGCTAACACCAGCAAGCCAAAAACAGTAACTACTTGCTTGGCAATCGCGTCGGTTCTGAACCGTTTTTTGTCTGTAAGCGCTTGCGGATTATGTTGCATAGGATCAGTTTTGATTTATGATTCATTAGAATGCAATATTGTTAGCGATAATGATAGGCGAATCAAATAAAAAGGTGGCTGAATATGCAAGCAATGGTGTTAACCGTAGTAGGAAAAGATCAAGCAGGGTTAATTGAACAGATCGCCAAGTGTGTTAATCAAGCGAACGGCAATTGGTTAAAAAGTAGCTTTTGTCATCTAAGCGGTCATTTTGCAGGCTTTGTAGAGGTGATGCTGCCGAAAGAAAATCATAACGCTCTCATTCAAGCATGTCATACCATATCGCATCTACAAATTACGCTAGTGCCCGCTTCCCTTGATGATTCAGCCAAGCATCAGTCTTTTGGTATCACGGTTACGGGTAACGATCGCCAAGGTATAGTCAACGATATTAGTCATCGTTTGAGCAATTTAAATGTGAGCATCAGAGAAATGGACACATCTTGCGAGAGCGCGCCTAATTGGGGCAGTCCAATTTTTACTGCTGACATGACACTTGCCTGTAACGAAGACGTGGATGTTGATGATATTAAAGAGGCGCTTGAACAAATCACTGACGATTTAGTTGTAGAATTTAAGTAGAAGGTAGGGACGCAGTGTCTAGTAAGAATATTTATTTTCCAAAGGAATTAAGCTGGCTGTCTTTTAACGAAAGGGTTTTACAAGAGGCAGCAGATGTCAACACGCCACTCATTGAGCGCTTTCGGTTTTTAGGTATTTATAGCAACAACCTTGATGAGTTTTATCGTGTAAGAGTTGCCGACGTTAAACGCCTTATCACCATTTCTCAAAACGATGGTGACTTGAGCGTTGCAGACGAATTAATACAGTTGCTTCACAAAATACAGCAGCGCGTAAAAGTCTTATCGGCAAAGTTCGATTCGATTCACAAAACAGTGACAAAAGAGTTACAACGCTACAATATCCATATTCTGGGCTATCAGCAGTTAGATGAGAAGCAAGCTGAGTGGGTAAGAAACTACTTCAGAAATAAAGTATTGCTGCACATCGCCCCAATTTTACTCGATAACAAAGTTGAGTTAATTCAGCGCCTAAACGACAGCTCAGTGTACTTAGATGTTGCTCTATACAGACCAGGGCGCAATACTAAGTATGCAGTGGTAGAAATACCCACCAATCAAACCAGTCGTTTTGTTGTATTGCCCTCGCAAACCAATAAAAAGAAAAAACAGATCATACTATTAGACGATGTTATCAAACTTTGCGTAGAAGAAATTTTTAAAGGTTTTGTGCGCTTTGAAAGTGCAGAGGCATATTCATTTAAGATCACCCGTGATGCAGAGTATTCAATCAATGACGAAATCGACGAAAGTTACGTTGAAAAAATGTCTGAGAGTATGAAGCAGCGTTTAATTGCCGAGCCCGTGCGCATTATTCACGACACCGGTATGCCCAATGAAATGATTAACGATTTGCGAAAACGCTTGAGAATATCAAATATTGATACCATTCAAAGCGCGGGGCATTACCGCAACTTTAAAGACTTTATTGGCTTTCCAAATGTTGGGCGGGCGTATCTTGAACACAAGCCCCTACCCCGTTTGCGCAATAAAACATTTTCTGAACACAACACCGTGTTTGAAGCCATTTCCAAGCAAGACATATTGCTTTACTACCCCTACCACGACTTTTTGCATTTTACCGAGTTTGTGCGCCAAGCCGCATTCGATCCTCAGGTAAAACACATTCGTCTAAATATCTATCGAGTAGCGTCACAATCGCGCATTGTTAGTTCTTTAGTGGATGCGGTAGACAACGGTAAAAAAGTGACGGTGGTGGTAGAGCTACGCGCGCGCTTTGATGAAGAAAACAATATCGCTTGGTCGAAACGCATGACGGATGCGGGCATTAAAGTAGTGCTTGGAAACCCAAGTGTAAAAATACACAGTAAACTTTGCATTGTGAGCCGTGAAGAGCGCGGTAAAATAAGGCACTACACGCATTTTGGCACTGGAAACTTTAATGAAAAAACTGCCAAGATATATACCGACCTTTCCTTATTTACCTGCAATGAAGAGCTTGCTCTTGAAGCAATTCAAGTCATTGAAATGATTCAAAATCCGTACAAAAAAGTACGATTTAATCAGCTTCAAGTCTCGCCAATTAATGCGCGCAGTAAAATACAGTCACTAATACGCCAAGAAATTCAGCGCAGCACCGAAGGCCACTTTGCTCAAATTACGTTTAAAATAAATAACTTAGTGGACCCTGAGCTTATCGATGATTTGTATCGCGCCTCGCAGTCGGGCGTAAAAGTGCGCGGAATTATTCGCGGCATGTGTTCGCTTATCCCGGGTGTGGAGGGTTTAAGTGACAACATTGAAATTATCAGTATTGTTGACCGCTTTTTGGAGCATCCCCGCATTATGTTGTTTGAAAATGGCGGCGATCGCAAAATCTATATTTCGTCTGCCGATTGGATGACAAGAAACATGGATTACCGCATTGAAGTGGGTTGCCCAGTAAACGACCCTGATGCGCGGCAGATGATAGTCGATTTACTTGAGCTTCAGTTTAAAGATACCCTAAAGGCGAGGATCATTGACCAGCATCAGTCTAACGCTTATGTAAAACGAGGGAATCGTAGAAAATTGCGTTCACAGATTCAAATACATCAGTATTTGTCAGCCAAAGAGGCCAAATAATTGCAAAATCTTTATCAGATTTTTGACAGCACAGAACAACGCACTACAGAAATTATTGCCGCATTAGACATAGGCTCTAACAGTTTTCACTTAGTCGTCGCTAGGGTGATTGCTGACGCGGTGCAAGTGGTAAATCGGGTAAAACACAAAGTACGTTTAGCCGATGGTTTAAATGAGAAATCGTATTTGTCTGACGAAGCTATGGACAGAGGCATCGCCACACTCGAGAGCATGGTCGACAGCTTAAATGGTGTCACGCCAGATTCTATTCGCATTGTTGCCACCCACACATTGCGCCGAGCAAAAAATGCGAACGCTTTTTTACGTAAGGCACGAAAGGTATTCCCCTTTCCTATTGAGATTATTTCTGGGGCAGAAGAAGCTCGTTTAATTTATGTTGGTATTGCTACTAATAGCAATATAGAAGGCAGCCGCCTAATTATTGATATAGGTGGCGGCTCTACAGAATTTGCCGTGGGGAAAAGTAGCGCACCGCAGATGTGTAAAAGCGTGCAAATGGGCTGCGTCAGCTATCAAAAGCGCTTTTTTGCGGATGGTAAAATTACACGCACAGCGGTAGAAAAAGCCATTACCGCAGCGCAGCAAGATTTAGAACTTGCCTGTGCTAATTTACGCGAGTTTCACTGGCAGCATTCAATTGCTAGCTCAGGCACTGCTAAAGCTTTAGCTTTGGTTGTGAACCCAAGTGAAAACGAAGAAACACTGCCGTTTAATCAACACGACCTCCAGCTATTAGTGGCTCGCTGCATCGAAAAAGGACATGCCGATAATTTAGATTTTATCGGTCTCACCGAAGATCGCAAACCCGTGTTCGCCGCAGGCTTATGCATTATGCTGGCAATATTTCAGTCGTTGAATCTAAAGGAAGTAGAAATATCTCAAGCGGCGCTACGCGAGGGCGTATTAGCCGAGCTTCAGGGCAAACAAACTTCACAAAACGTGCGAGTGCGCACCGCACAGAGCTTGGCCACTCGTTACGATGTGGACACGCAGTATGCACATAAGGTATTGAATACCTGTATGTTTATTTACAATAACATCAAGCAGGATTGGCAATTGTCAGATGCTAAATTCCGCTTCATGTTGGGCTGGTCAGCGCTTCTTCATGAAATTGGCTTACAAGTAAATTCTCGTCGTATCCAAAAACACTCTGGTTATATACTCTCCAACTCCGACCTTCCTGGTTTTAACCAAGATCAGCAAAAAGTGATGAGTACGCTTGTGCGCTTTCACCGCAAAAAAATTGTAGTTACCGACTTTCCAAACTCAATCGAATTTTCTGAAGCGTGTATAGCGAGAATGCTTGTGATCTTGCGACTTGGTATCTTGTTGAATGTGAATCGTCAGGTAACAAATGATATCTTACGTAAATGTGAGGTGGAGGATGACGCCATATCACTGACCTTTAATGATGGAATTCTTGAGAACAACGCATTGCTTAGAGCTGATTTAAGCAAAGAAACGCAGTATTTAAAGCAGTTGGGGTTGAAGCTTAGCGCACTTTAAAGATTCATGATGTTAGCTTAAAAAGTCATGCCAACGAAAATACGTCATTCGCGTGAAGAAACGTCATTCCAACGAAATGCTGTTCGCGTAAGCAATTTGCTGTCATTGCCGCGGAGGCGGTAATCCCCCAATACAACAACTAACCCCCATACAGGCTGCAGATTTACGCATCACAGCAATATTGGGGAGATTCCTGCCTGCGCAGGAATGACGTTTTTCCTTAATTGACCAGCATTACGCCTTCGCGGGAATGACACGTATTATCTGCGGTCATCATCACGCAAGTTACGCGCTTAGCTTGCTGAAGCGTCGTATATTCCTTGAATTGCTGTATTGAGTGTTGCGTCAAAGTCATCATCTGACATTTGGGCGCTAAGGCCTTCAGTCAAAGCTCTTGAGAAGCTAGCAATCATACCGTTATTTTCACTCAACCGTTGGTTTGCAACATCTCGTACATAGCCACCAGAAAGTGCTACTACTTTTAGTACATTAGGATGCGCGATGCATTCTTTATAAAAGTTAGCTTGCTCAGGTAAGGTAAGTTTAAGCATTACCAACTGCTCTGGGGCTAGCGTGTCTAAGTGTGCTAAAAGCTCTTGCTTTAATATTGCTTCAGCGGCTGCCTTTTCAGGGCTGTTAATATCAACTTCTGGCTCAATAATAGGCACTAAGCCCGCGTCAATGATCTGCTTGCCCACTTCAAACTGTTGACTCACAACTGCTTTAATACCCTCAGCATTTGCGAGTTTTACAACAGAACGCATTTTTGTTCCGAATACGTCTTGTGCATTCGCTTTTGCAAGCAATGCGTCTAGATCAGGAATTGGCTTCATTACCTGCGCGCCATTTTGCTCGTCTGCCAAGCCTTTATCTACCTTTAAAAACGGTACAACATGTTTTTCTTGCCATAAATAATGAGCACTTGATTTACCGCCGATGTCTCTGTCGAGGGTGTTTTCAAATAAAATAGCCCCTAGTACACGCTTACCATCAAAGGCTGAACTAGTGACAATGCGAGAACGCATGGCATGAACACAAGCAAACATTTCTTCGTCGTTGCTGTAGGCACTTTCGTCTACGCCATAAAGTTTAAGGGCTTTTGGGGTGCTGCCGCCGCTTTGATCTAATGCGGCAATAAAACCCACTTCTTGTTTTACTTTCGCCAACATATCTTTTTGCGCTTGTGTGGTCATTTTCCGTGTGTCCTCATATTGGATTGATGGTTGTTTTTTGTTGCTTAGTTTTAATAGATTAATATCGCTGTGCAAAGCGCACAAGCCTAATCTCGGTTTAATATTGCCACAGCAGGGAGCTCTTTGCCCTCTAAAAATTCTAAAAATGCGCCGCCGCCTGTAGAAATATAAGACACTTTATCAGCAATATTGTACTTATCTACCGCAGCTAAAGTGTCGCCGCCACCCGCGATTGAAAATGCATCACTATCTGCAATCGCTTGAGCAATAGCTTTGGTGCCCCCACCAAATTGGTCAAACTCGAATACGCCCACCGGACCATTCCAAACAATGGTGCCGGCATTTTTCAAAATATCTGACAAATACTTAGCGGTATCAGGACCAATATCAAAAATCATATCGTCGCTGTCAACCGCATCAACCGCTTTTACTGTTGCTGGTGTAGACTCTGAAAACTCTTTACCCACAACTACATCACTTGGGATTGGAATTTCGCCACCATTTTGCGTGGCTAAATCAGTAAGCCGTTTAGCCTCATCGATTAGGCTTTCTTCAACAAGAGACTTGCCTACACCATGACCTTGCGCGGCAATAAACGTATTGGCGATACCGCCACCCACAATCAGTTGGTCCACTTTATCAGCAAGTGACGACAGTACGCTGAGCTTAGTTGAGACTTTTGAACCACCTACGATAGCAACCATTGGGCGTTTCGGGTTATCAAGGGCTTTTCCGAGCGCTGTTAGCTCTGCATCTAGCAACGGGCCTGCGCAGGCTTCATCGGCAAACTGCGCCACGCCATGCGTGCTTGCTTGGGCACGGTGTGCGGTGCCAAAAGCATCCATAACAAATACGTCACACAAACTCGCATATTGTTTCGCTAAGGCTTCATCGTTCGCTTTTTCGCCTTTGTTAAAGCGCACGTTTTCTAAGAGGGTAACTTCACCTACTGGCGCGGGCACTGATGGCGTATCTAGGTAGTGCGTTACAAAATTCACTTTTACGTTAAGGTGCTCAGCCAAATAATCAGAAATAGGCTTTAACGAGAATTCAGCAGCATTTACACCCTCAGTTGGGCGACCTAAATGCGACATCAATAAAACGGCAGCGCCTTGCTTGAGCGCCTGCTCGATAGTGGGAATAGAGGCTCTAAGTCGAGCGTCGGAAGTAATATGACCATCTTTTACGGGTACATTCAGATCTTGTCTTATTAATACGCGCTTATTGCTTAAATCGCATTGAGTCATTGCTTTTATTGGCATGTAATACTCCTTATTCATGGATGCAAGGCAAGTTATAGCCTTGCTTAATCTATTTATATATCGCTAGTTTAGTTTCGAGTAAGCGCTGTTTTCAAAGTACTTATGCGTAGCCCATTTTATGCATACCCCACTTTATGCATACTCAAGGCGGTATCAATCATGCGATTAGCGAATCCCCATTCGTTATCACACCACACAAGCGTTTTTACCAGTTGCTTATGGCTTACTCTTGTTTGCGTCCCGTCAACGATGCATGAATGAGGGTCATGATTAAAATCCACTGACACTAGAGGCTCTTCAGTATAGTCAATAATATTAGGGGGGAAATTTTGCGATGCGTTCGCTAAAACATGATTCACTTGAGCCACATCAACCTTATCTCTTAAGGTCACGCTCAAATCCATCGCGCTTACGTTAATGGTTGGTACGCGCACGGCAATGGCTTCAAATTTGCCCGCAAATTGAGGCAGTATGCGCTCAATGCCGCGAGCAAGTTTAGTATCTACCGGAATAATCGACTGACTCGCGGCGCGTGTACGTCTCAAATCAGGATGATAGGCATCAATCACTTGCTGATCGTGCATTGAAGAATGAATTGTGGTGATGGTGCCACTTTCAACACCAAAAGCATTGTCGAGGGCTTGTATCACCGGTACGATGCAGTTGGTAGTGCAAGAGCCGTTCGAAACCACTTTATGCTCTGGTTCAAGCGCTTGATGGTTAACGCCATATATAATGGTGATATCCATGTCTTGCCCGCAGGGCTGTGAAAATAAGACCTTTTTAGCGCCATTGGCAATGTGAGTTCGGGCGTCGTCAGCGGTATCGTAAATGCCGGTGCATTCGAGCACGATATCTACATTGTGCGCTGCCCAATCAATTTCGTTGAGCTGCGTATGATGCAGCAAAGCAATGTTGT
Organism: uncultured Glaciecola sp.; assembly: GCA_964418575.1. GTDB lineage: Bacteria > Pseudomonadota > Gammaproteobacteria > Enterobacterales > Alteromonadaceae > Glaciecola. The sequence continues at coordinate 3,620 of CAYQMI010000056.1, read as the reverse complement.
CTTGATTCACAATCAAACTGCTGCCTGAGCTTGTTTGCATGTGTTTTACTTTGTAGCGAAAGCGGCCGTGAGTACTGTCGTATTGCAGTAGATGGGCCATGGCCTCAGGCGCAGCAATCTCATTGATTGCTGTTACCTGAATAAGGTCTCTGAAACCGTTCTCGTATAAAGCGCGCAGTACACTACGGCCAATTCGGCCAAACCCATTAATGCCTATACGAAGCACACGTCCCTACCTTTAATTTAAGAAAAAGTAGGCCTACCTAAAGGCCTTTACAAGTCTAATGCAGCCTGCACAACAGCTTCAGTAGTAATGTTAAAGTGCTTAAATAAATCGCCGGCTGGAGCAGATTCACCAAAGGTGTCCATGCCCACAATCGCGCCATTTAAACCAACATACTTATACCAGCTGTCTTTTGATAATGCTTCAACCGCAACACGTTTGCTAATGTTAGCAGGTAATACTTGTTCTTTGTAGCTTGTTGATTGTCTGTCAAACACGTCAGTCGACGGCATTGAGACAACTCTTACCGCTTTACCTTTTCCGGTCAATTGCTCTGCGGCTTCTACCGCGAGGTGCACTTCTGAACCGGTTGCAATCAAGATGATCTCAGGCTCGCCTTGGCTATCAACAAGCACGTATCCGCCGCGCTCAGCATCGGTTAACTGCTGGGCATCTCGCTCTTGCTGAGGCAAACCTTGACGGGTAAAGATCAGCGTTGTTGGGCCATCAGTACGTTCAATCGCAGCCTTCCAAGCGATAGCAGATTCAACCTGATCGCACGGGCGCCAGTTATCCAAGTTTGGCGTACAGCGCAAAGCAACTAACTGCTCTACCGGCTGGTGCGTTGGGCCATCTTCACCCAATCCAATTGAATCGTGAGTGTATACAAAAATTGCTGGTTGCTTCATGATTGCCGCCATGCGTACGGCGTTGCGCGCATACTCCATAAACATCAGGAAGGTCGCACCATAGGCTTTAAAACCGCCGTAGAGGGTAATGCCATTCATCATTGCCGACATACCAAACTCGCGCACACCGTAGTAAATGTAATTACCACTAGCATCTTCAGCGCTAACGCCTTTAGAGCCATTCCAAATAGTAAGATTTGAACCGGCTAAATCGGCAGAGCCACCTAAAAGCTCTGGCAACATTGGTCCATAGGCGTTAAGGGTGTTCTGTGAAGCTTTACGAGTAGCAATGTTTTGCGGATTTTGCTGCAAAGCATGAATATATTTTGTGACATCTTTATGCCAGTTGCTCGGCAACACATTGGTTTTACGACGCACAAATTCTTCAGCAAGTTCTGGGTGAGCCTGCTGATATTTGGCAAACTTTTGCTGCCAATCAGACTCTGCTTGAGCGCCTTTACTCTTCGCATCCCACCCATCGTAAACGTTTTGCGGCACTTCAAACGGCGCATGAGACCATCCAAGTGCTTCACGCGTAAGTACAATTTCATCATCACCTAATGGCGCGCCGTGGCAATCTTCTTTGCCTTGTTTGTTTGGTGAGCCAAAACCAATAGTGGTTTTGCAGCAAATTAAGCTTGGTTTATCGCTATGCGCTTGCGCTTGTTTGAGTGCTTGCGCTATTTGCTCTGGATCGTGACCGTCTACATCAGCAATTACATGCCAGCCGTAAGCTTCAAAACGTTTAGGCGTGTCGTCACTGAACCAGCCCTCTACTTCACCATCAATAGAAATACCATTGTCGTCCCAAAACGCAATTAATTTGCCAAGCCCTAGCGTGCCTGCCAATGAACAGGTTTCGTGGGAAATACCTTCCATCATGCAGCCGTCGCCTAAAAAGGCGTAGGTGAAGTGGTTTACAATATCTAAATCGCCGCGGTTAAACTGTGCGCTTAATACTTTTTCAGCTAGCGCCATACCAACAGCATTGGAAATACCTTGGCCAAGTGGCCCGGTCGTAGTTTCAACGCCCGGTGCATATCCGTATTCTGGGTGACCAGGGGTTTTAGAATGAAGCTGTCTAAACTGCTTAAGCTCTTCAATGGGCAGCTCGTAGCCTGTAAGGTGAAGCAGCGAATACAGCAACATTGAACCATGACCATTTGATAGCACAAAGCGGTCGCGGTTTGCCCAGTTTGGATTTTTCGGATTGTGTGATAAAAAGTCACACCATAAAACTTGTGCAATGTCTGCCATGCCCATAGGGGCGCCAGGGTGACCAGACTTTGCTTGTTGAACAGCGTCCATACTTAAGGCTCTTATTGCATTAGCGAGCTCGCGGCGTTGTGACATGTAATCTCCTTCAAATATCCAAAGTGGGCTTGAGTGCCCTTTTAAGGCCGACCATTGTGGCGCAGGGCAATGGCTACTTCAATCATTAATTAACACTTTTGATTTGTTTTTTTTAATCGTAAAAACCGCTTAATTCGTAGTGCCCGCTATAAGTTTAAAATTAACTCAGTGATCTAGATATGCCCTTATGGGTGTAATCAATAATAATCAAATAGACTTTTAGACGTCTAGACGGAAATGTATTATACTGCCTATATTGAACTTGGCAACTCAACGCTTGGCACATATTGCCGATAAGACTGCCAGTCTATTGAACAACGATTAAAGACTCGCCACAGACCCTCATTCGTTTTGTGCCGTATGTTTTAAAATTTTTATGAATCAGGATATTGAATGACTTCACGTTTATTTACCTCAGAGTCAGTATCAGAAGGTCACCCAGATAAAATTGCTGACCAAATATCAGATGCTGTGCTAGATGCAATACTCACCCTCGATCCAAAAGCCAGAGTAGCTTGCGAGACCTTTGTTAAAACCGGCATGGTTTTAGTGGGCGGCGAAATTAACACCAAAGCTTGGGTTGATATTGAAGAGCTCACGCGCAAAACAGTGAAAGACATCGGTTATACCCATTCCGACATGGGCTTTGACGGTGAATCTTGTGCAGTGCTTAATGCGATAGGTAAGCAATCATCTGATATCAATCAGGGCGTAGACCGCGAATCTCCTGAAGAGCAAGGCGCGGGTGACCAAGGTTTAATGTTTGGTTATGCCAGTAACGAAACCGACGTGCTCATGCCAGCGCCAATTACCTACTCGCACAGACTTGTGCAGCAACAGGCCCAGCTTAGAAAAAACGGCAAATTAGCTTGGCTGCGCCCGGATGCGAAATCTCAAGTCACTTTTGTATATGAAAACGACAAGCCTGTAGCCATCGATGCAGTTGTGCTTTCTACTCAGCACTGCGACAGTGTAGATAACGCGACTATTCGCGAAGCGGTAATGGAAGAAATCATCAAACCGGTATTGCCAAGTGAATGGTTAACGGCTAACACTAAGTATCATATAAACCCCACAGGTCGCTTTGTGATTGGCGGGCCAATGGGTGACTGCGGCTTAACAGGGCGTAAAATCATAGTAGATACTTATGGCGGTATGGCGCGTCATGGTGGAGGTGCGTTCTCGGGTAAAGACCCATCTAAAGTGGACCGCAGTGCAGCCTACGCTGGACGTTACGTGGCTAAAAATATCGTTGCAGCGGGTTTAGCTGAACGCTGTGAAATACAAGTTTCGTATGCCATTGGCGTTGTGGAACCCACTTCGATTAACATCGATACATTTGGCACTGGAAAAGT
>CAYQMI010000055.1:0-24280 GCA_964418575.1 uncultured Glaciecola sp. | reverse complement strand
TAAGTAGTATTCCATATACGGAATTGAGAAAATTATTACCTGAGCCTTGTAAGGAAGTCTGTTTGGTCTAAAAATAAAAAAGCTGCACATTCAAAGGCACAGCTTTTTTTTGATATATCGAACTTGTCTCAAGCAGCCAATTTAATTGAAGCACTCTAAACTATGAATGCAGGCGCTATAATTAAACCAACTTGCCTAGTCAGTTAAGCGATTGTGAAGGCACCATCTTCAACGTCAATCCTCACTGTATCCCCTAATCCAGAATCCGGTGCCAGCAAACGCTGCGCAAGTGGATTCTCAATACTGGTTTGGATGGCGCGTTTCAATGGACGAGCGCCAAACACAGGGTCGAATCCTGCTTCTGCGAGCTTATCTAAAGCTGCCCCGCTTATTGCAAGCTTGAGGTTCATTTCATGCAAGCGCTGTCTTAAGCCAGCCAACTGTATTTTAGCAATGGCTTTTATTTCTTCTTTCGCGAGCGGATGGAACACCACTATATCATCAACTCGGTTAATGAACTCTGGCCTAAAGTGAGAGCCAACTACTTGCATTACGCTGCTTTTCATTTGCTCATAGTCGCCATCTGTGGCTTGCGCTTGAATGATATCCGAGCCCAAATTAGAGGTCATTATGATAAGCGTATTTTTAAAGTCTACCGTACGACCCTTTCCATCAGTTAAACGACCATCGTCGAGTACTTGCAGCAGAATATTGAAAACATCTGGATGCGCCTTTTCGACTTCATCTAACAATATTACCGAGTATGGCTTGCGTCTTACCGCTTCAGTTAAATAGCCGCCCTCTTCGTAGCCTACATAACCTGGAGGTGCACCAATGAGCCTTGCGACACTGTGCTTTTCCATAAACTCAGACATGTCGATGCGAATAAGAGACTGCTCGGTATCAAACATGAAGTGGGCCAAAGCTTTGCAAAGCTCTGTTTTCCCGACTCCCGTAGGCCCAAGAAATAAAAATGAACCTGTGGGTTTGTCTGGATCTGCAAGGCCCGCTCTTGAACGGCGTATGGCACTGGATACCGCGTTAACCGCCTCTGTCTGTCCAACCACGCGCTTACCTAGCGTTTCCTCCATGCTGACTAACTTTTCTTTTTCGCCTTCAAGCATTTTATTTACAGGTATACCTGTCCAGCGCGAGAGCACGTCAGCAATTTCTATATCGGTTACTTTATTTTTAAGTAGGGTATTTTCAGAACTGTCGCTTTCAGATGCCTTCTCTAGTCTTTGCTCAAGCTCTGGGATCTTGCCGTATTGTAACTCCGACATACGGTTTAAATCCGACGCGCGTCTTGCAATATCCAAATCAAGCTTAGCTTGTTCTAATTCCGCCTTAATACCTTGCGTACCCTGCATTGCGCCTTTTTCACGATTCCACACAAGCTCAAGTTCAGCAAACTTAAATTCCAACTGTTCACGCTCTAACTCTATCGTTTCTAGTCGTTTATGACTGGCCGTGTCGGTCTCTTTCGCTAGCGCTTGCTCTTCGAGTTTTAACTGAATTATTCTGCGCTCTAGCCTATCCATTTCTTCAGGCTTTGAGTCAATTTGCATGCGAATACTTGACGCAGCTTCATCAATCAGGTCAATAGCTTTGTCAGGCAACTGCCTGTCACTGATATAACGATGAGATAAGGTCGCCGCCGCCACTATTGCTGGATCAGTAATGTCTACAGAGTGATGCAGCTCGTAGCGTTCTTTTAAACCTCGTAAAATGGCGATGGTATCTTCAACACTAGGTTGATCAACAAACACCTTTTGGAAGCGACGCTCGAGTGCGGCATCTTTTTCGATATATTGACGGTATTCATCAAGAGTTGTTGCCCCTACGCAATGCAACTCACCTCTGGCTAAAGCCGGTTTAAGCATATTGCCTGCGTCCATTGCGCCTTCACCCTTACCGGCGCCAACCATAGTATGTAGCTCATCAATAAATAGAATAACCCGGCCTTCTTCTTTCGATAGCTCGGTAAGTACCGCTTTTAATCTTTCTTCAAATTCACCGCGATACTTAGCGCCTGCCAACAATGCGCCCATATCAAGAGATAGCACTCGCTTATTTTTAAGCCCTTCTGGCACTTCGCCGTTGATTATGCGCTGAGCTAAACCCTCCGCAATAGCCGTTTTGCCAACGCCCGGCTCGCCAATCAGCACGGGGTTATTTTTGGTTCTGCGTTGAAGTACCTGTATTGTGCGACGAATTTCGTCGTCTCGTCCTATTACAGGATCTAACTTACCTTGCTCTGCTCGTTCGGTTAAATCCATGGTGTATTTTTCAAGGGCTTGGCGCACATCTTCAGCGTTTTGGTCAGTCACTTTTTGACCACCGCGAATAGTATCAATGGCAGTCTCAAGCTGTTTTTTGTCGAGACCAAGCTGTTTCAGCATCGTGCCTAACTGACCGCTGTCGTCTACAGCTGCAAGCACAAATACTTCTGAGGTTATATAGTCATCTTTACGTTGTTGAGATAACTTGTCGCTCATATTTAATAACTTAACGGTGTCGCGAGAAAGCTGCACATCGCCACCAAAACCTTGTATTTTGGGAAGCTTATCAATCGCCTCAGCTAAGGCTGAACGCAAGCTATTTACGTTCACTTTTGCTTGATCAAACAGAGGTCTGACGCTACCGCCCTGCTGATTTAAAAGAGCCGATAGTAAGTGCACAGGCTCAATATATTGATTATCACGACCTAGAGCAAGTGACTGCGCATCTGATATGGCAACTTGAAACTTACTGGTAAATTTGTCTAAACGCATGGTGATTCTCCACTAAATCCATATTTATGTTATGGGTATTTAAGGGGGTCATTTCAAGCCAAATAATCATTAAACATTGATTTAAAGCAATTTAATATCGGATAACAATGGTCGCCATTCGTCCACAGTCAGCAAAACCTTGATGTGATGAGCGTCTATATGAAAATAAATCTTTTTGACAGTATGTACATACCCCAGATTGCTGTACATCGCTAACGCCAAGACGATTTAGCTCAAGCTCAGCTATTCCAGATAAATTAATATGGAATTTATTGTGTTTCCCTGCTTTTATACAGGAAGCAAAGTCAGCAAACTTTGTTGCGACTTCCTCTCCCACTTCAAAATGGTACTGACAAATAGCAGGACCAATCCAAGCAGCTACACTTTTGCCAGCGCAAGTGAATTTAGCAATGGCATTATCTAAAATTCCATCGTGTAAGCCTCGCCAACCGGCGTGCACAGCCGCAAACTCATTTGTAGTTTTACTGACTAAAACGATAGGTAAACAATCGGCTGTTAAAATAGCCAGCGCTTGGCCTTTGCGGCTACTAAAAATTCCGTCGCAAGCATCCCTTGAAGCCTCGAACTGTTCAAGCGACATTACGATTGAGGAATGGACTTGAGTTAAATATGGGATGTCGCGCTTCGCGGTTTTGAAATTGTTTTGAGAAGTAAAATATGACTTTGCGTTTTTAAAATACTGCGTCCCAGCGCTTTCGAGATATTTCTCTAATAGCTGGCGATTAGCTTGTACATCTTGCTCCGCGTCCTTGACATGCATCGCGAGATTTAGCGATGCATAAGGTCCTTTACTATTGCCGCCCAGCGAGCTTGTCGTAAAACACAGTGTGTTACTCGCAAGCTCTGAGTCAGGGCGTATTACCTTCACATTCCGTCGCCTAATCCGTTTAGCTTCGCGTCATCATCAAGCTCAACCAATAAGGTCTTAAAATCATCTGGCAGAGGTGCTTGCCAAGTCAATCTTTCGTCGCTGGTGGGGTGAGTTAAGGTAAGCTGAATCGCATGCAGTGCTTGGCGTTTAAACTCACGCAAAGTTGACACAAATGACTCACTGGCATGTTTAGGCAAACGCGCTCGTCCGCCGTATTGAATATCTCCTACTAAAGGATGCTTGATGTGCGCCATATGAACTCGAATTTGATGAGTTCTTCCGGTTTCAAGTTTCAAACGTAAGTAGGTATGAGCTCGATATTTTTTCTTCACACGATAATGAGTTACGGCTGGTTTTCCACTCTGCTTTACTGCCATCAGGGTGCGTTTGGTGCTGTGGCGACCGATATTTTCATCTACGCTGCCACCGGCAATCAAATTACCCATCACGACTGCTTCGTATTCCCGCCCCATCGAACGAGACTGCAATTGATCAACCAAGTGAGTTTGCGCAGACAGGGTTTTTGCAACGACCATCAGGCCCGTTGTTTCTTTATCTAGGCGGTGAACAATACCCGCTCTAGGTATGTGCTGAATATCGGGCACATGAGCGAGTAAAGCATTTAATAAGGTGCCGGATTGATTACCAGCACCGGGATGCACAACTAAGCCTGCTGGTTTATTAATTACGAGAATTTCTTCATCCTCAAAAACGATGTCTAAATCAATCACCTCGGCTTGATCACTTACTTGTACTGCTTGCTCTGCCTTGATTTGTATTGCTTCACCACCTTTCATTTTTAAGCGTGGCGTATTGACCATCTCCCCATCTACAAAAACGCAGTCCGCTAAAATCCATTCTTTAAGCTTTGAACGAGAGTATTCAGGGAACAATTGCGCAATGCACTGGTCTAGTCTTGTATTAAATGCTTCTGAAGGTAATTCGCCCTCAAGCGATATCGATTTGACTTGCTGATTCATAAACAACATTATCGGTTAACGTGTAAGTATTATAACAAGCAACGGCAATAAAAGCAGATGTAAGTTTTGGTGCCTGTGTTGGATTAAATGTAGTAAAATAAGCGAAATTCTTTGGTATGAGAAAAAACATAATAATGAAGGACTGGAAATACACGCTAATTGCACTTAGCAGCGTCGTGTTTCTCGGGATAACTGGATGCAGTAGTTCTGAGGAAGAAGAGCGACAACAGGTTTTAAATCAAGGGGCTAGCGCACTTTATAATCAAGCAAAGAAAAACATGGAAGTTGGAAACTTTTCTGCAGCGGCTGCAACATTGAGTGCGATTGATTCAAGATTTCCCTTCGGGCCTTTGTCGCATCAAGTTCAGTTAGATCTCATTTATAGTTATTATAAAACAGGCAACACTGAACAAACTTTAGCCACTATTGACCGTTTCGTTAGATTAAACCCAAATCATTCTGACATTGATTATGCGCTCTATATGCGTGGCGTGACGAATATGGAGCAAGATAGCAACCTTTTTCAGAGTATGTTGCAAGTAGACCGTTCAGATCGTGACCCATCAAAGTCTAAAGAAGCATTTGAAGACTTTCGACGTTTGATAGAAAAATTCCCTGAATCAAAATACACCACCGACGCTAAACAGCGCATGCTGGCTATAAAAAATCGCCTAGCAAAGTACGAAATAGAAGTCGCACGCTTTTACATGCGCCGCGAAGCTTATGTCGCTGCTGCAAATCGTGGAAGATACGTTTTGGAGAATTATCCTGATACGCCGCAAATTCAGCCAGCGCTCGAAATTATGGTTGCAAGTTACGATGAGCTAGGTCTCGATGAATTAAGAGAGCACGCTGTTAAAACTTTACAGCTCAATTTCCCTAGCAGTGAGTTTATTCGGTAGATATAACTGCAAATATATAGAACTAAAAAAGCAGCGATAAGCTGCTTTTTTATTGTTTCGTAGATACTTTAAAATAAAGATGGCTAAGCGGATTGATAAGCTTTGCCCAACCGGACGTAAAGTGCAAAGGCTCATCGATAATGCTGAACACCAAACAACCGTCTTGTGATGATGCAACGGGGGTGTGGGTGTGCATTTGATTCAAAGAAATATAATCGCCGCAATCATATTCATTAACGCCGTCGCTAAACCTGCCATTAATAACTAAAGTAAGCTCGTTGCCGATATGAGTGTGCTCGGGAACTCCGCCGCCTTTTTCCATATAAATGAAGTTTGCAAGGTTTTTGCCGCCAATAGAAACCGGTGCTTGCCATAATTTGCCAACAAGCTGAGACCAATCTCCCACATTAGCGGCGAAACGCTGCAGAGACGATGGAATGAGAAATGACTTTCCGTTTAGATTTAGCGATGTACTGATTGGAGTTGTTTCAGAATGCCCGATACAGACAGGACGACTCACTATGGCGTCAAACATATTGCCTAGTTCGTTGTCGATATGGTTGGAAGTCAGAGAATCTTGTTCAAACAGCGCATCGGCTGCCACCTCGACGATGGCATTAACCTTCGATTCGCACTGCTCACACATGTCACAATGAGCCGACACGAGCAGTGCTTCGTTGGGAGCAATTATACCTTCAGCAAAACCAACCAAAGTTTGGTTGGTTGGGTGGAACTTAGCCATGCTCTTTTAGCATTTCCTTCAAACGTTGCAATGCCAAACGCGTTCTTGATTTCACCGTACCGAGTGGGATTTCTAACTCATCGGCTACTTCCTGTTGAGACTTACCCTCAATATAAATGGCTTCAACCACTGCTTTTTGTTTGAGGGGAAGGTTGTTAAAATATTGGCCAACTTCTTCAAGCGTAATTTGCTCATCTAAAGACACTTCATTTGCGTCTGCTGTTTGCTCGCAAAGTACAGGCCACATATCATCAGAACAAACATCTTCTTTGCGGTTTTGTAGCTTGCGCAACATATCGAAACGAATATTACGCGCAATTGTAAAAATCCACGTTGATGGTGAACCTTTCTCTGCGTTGAACAAATGTGCTTTCTGCCAAACATTCGACATGGTGTCTTGCACAAGTTCCATTGCGATGGCTTCATTGCCCATTTGCTTTAAAGCGTAAGAACGAAGGCGAGGCGCAAAGTAACCAAATACCTTAGAAAATGAAACTTTACATCTCTTTTTCGCAACTGTATCTAAGTAAGCCGACATTTCTGAAGCGCAGTCTTTTGGTTTGCTAGTTTCTAGTCGTTTGTCTTCCAATGGAATTCCAATAAGCATTAACTTCACCTTTCGTTATGATTAATATAGGTTGGAAATGAGTATAGCGAAAGTTTTCACGGTAAAAAGTGAAATATATTTAATGTAAGTAATGTTGCGTTAGACTGATTGGACTACTACTGAAGTATTACAGACCTACTCTTAGATTAGTTTTTCATTCTATTAACTGGGACAAATACTCTACAACCTTTCCGCAGTCTTGTTGCGCCATGAAATGTTGCTTTTGTTCAGCGCCAACTGGCAGCAATTCCAGCCATCTGTTAACTACCCAAATTGGATCTTCGAATTTAGTTTTATCATATAATTGACTGACGTCGGGGTATTTCTCAAAAACTTCCTTTAATCTTTCGTTCATTGGAGCTAGGTCATCAATTGGCATTGAGCATTGCCATACTTTGCCTTTTTCACACTGTCCTATTCGTAGACCATCAAATTGAGTTTCAACTTCAGCAATAGAGACGCAGTATTGCCCTTCTATTGTTACGCCTAATAGACCATCTTCTAGAATATCGAAATCAATGACCTTGCAAAATGTGCCCAATGGGAAAATGTGAGTATTGTTAGTTTTATCACCAGCGGTGTTGATCATGCAAACAACAAATCCGCTTTGAGCCTCACATACCTCTTTAATCATTCTCGTATACCTAGGCTCAAAAATTCGCAATGCCATTCGACCTTCCGGAAGCACATGAGAAGAAAGAGGAAACAGCGGCACTTTCATATCGTTTATCCTTATTTGACATTTGTGTTATTTGTACTATGAGTTGATATGGAAAGATCGATGCCTAGGTCAATTAAAAAAAGTTAACTTGATGATCTTCAGTAAGATGCATGTAGTAAATAATTTACAACTCGCCACTTATTAAGCTCGCAATGACATTAATCGAACAATTTTCCAGCTTTTATACTGACCTTGCCAGTATGAAAATAGAAGCCTTAAAAGACATTTATAGCGATGATGTCACCTTTATTGACCCAATCGCTTCTCACCAAGGCTTGCCGGCAGTTGAAGGATATTTTTCGAAGCTATTGAAAAATGCAAAATTTTGCGAATTTGACATCCATGAAACTTTAGCCGCTGGCGACAGAGCTTATGTGGTAAATTGGACCATGCGATTTACCTCAAGGAGAATTAATAAAGGAAGACCAGTCTCAGTAGATGGTATTAGCAAGCTTACATTGGAAAACAATAAAATCGTGTTTCATCGCGATTATTACGATTTGGGTCAAATGGTATACGAGCACGTTCCTTTACTAGGCCGCATAATAAAAAAAATAAAAAGAGGAATGGTTTAATGAAACGCATTTTAATCACCGGCGCCACATCAGGCATTGGCGAAGCACTTGCCCTCCACGCTGCTAAGAGCGGACATCATGTAATCGCATGTGGTCGAAACGAAGATAAATTGAGCTCACTATCTGAAAATCAAAATATAACTTCTTGCAAGTTTGATGCAACTAACTTAGATAACACCACTGATGCTTTAGCCGGCCTTGAATTTGATATCGCCGTCATAAACGCCGGCACTTGCGAATATGTTGACATTAAAAACGTTGAGCCTGATATGTTTCGTCGGGTGTTCGAGATTAATGTTTTTGGCTCTGTAAACGTTGCTGCAGCGCTACTTAAAAAAGCAAAGAGCGGAGACAAAATTGTATTTGTAGATAGTTTAGCGCGCCTATTGCCATTCACTCGCAGCCAAGCCTATGGTGGAAGTAAAGCGGCTTTACACTATATTGCAAAAAGTTTTGAAGTAGACTTAGCGTCGCGCGGCATTAAGGTGCAGACGATATCTCCTGGTTTTGTGAAAACTCCACTCACCGATAAGAATGACTTTAAGATGCCCATGGCGATAAGTGCTGAACGCGCAGCTGAATATATGCTTGATGGTCTTCTGAGCGACAAGTCCAAGGTATACTTTCCAAAACGCTTTAGTGCTTTTATCAGGTTTTTAAACTTTTTGCCTGAATCCTTGCAACGAAAAATCTGCATTAGTATGAGAAGTAAAACTAAGAGAAATAATAAGAATGACTAAACGCATCGCTATTATTGGCAGCGGTATTTCAGGCCTTACCAGCGCATACCTGTTAAACCAAAGTCACGACATAATGCTGTTTGAAGCAAATGATTATATTGGCGGACACACCGCTACAAAAAATGTAACCGTAAACCAGAAAGAATACGCAATCGACACCGGCTTTATTGTATATAACGATTGGACTTACCCCAATTTTATTAAGTTAATGGAAAAGTTAGGTGTTAAGAATCAGGCAAGTGAGATGAGCTTCAGTGTGCGCAACCACAGCACAGGCCTTGAGTATAATGGTAATACGATTAATAGCCTATTCGCTCAGCGCCGCAATATCATATCACCTCGTTTTTGGCGTTTGGTCCTAGACATACTCAAGTTCAATAAAGTATGTAAGCAAGCTATCGAAGATGATATAGATACGCAAAGTATTACGCTTATTCAGTTTATAAAACAGCACAAGCTGAGCGATCAGTTTGTACAAAACTATATTTTGCCGATGTGTGCCGCTATTTGGTCCACTAGCCTTGAGGCTTCGGCTAATTTTCCTCTTAGTTTTTTCCTCAAATTTTTTAATAATCATGGTCTGCTTAATGTGACCAATCGCCCGCAGTGGTATACCTTGATTGGCGGTTCATCACAATACATTGAACCTCTAACGGCGGATTTTAGAAACAAAATTTATCTCAATTGCGCCGTGGAATCGGTGAGCAAAACAGATTCTGGCTTTCAAGTTAAAACGCCCGATGGTATACGTGACTTTGATGATGTAATTTTTGCTTGCCATAGCGACCAAGCTATTGAAATGCTCAACCTGCCAAGTTTCCATGTCGATGACAGCATCAATTTAAAGAAAATACTCGGTGCGATCCCCTATGCGATGAACGAAGTCGTTATGCATACCGACACCAGCATATTACCTAAACGCAAACTTGCTTGGGCGAGTTGGAATTATAGCATCACGGGGGAGGAGAACGAACACACCCGCCCTGCTTCACTCACCTACAATATGAATATACTGCAGCGTTTGCGAAGTGATACGACTTTTTGTGTCACGCTGAATAATACCGATGCCATTGACCCCGACAAAATTTTAGGCACTTATCACTACGCCCATCCACAGTTTAGCCCTGAAATGGTAGACGCTCAGCAAAAAAGAGCTGACATTTGCGGCAAAGATGGTCTGCATTTTTGCGGAGCATACTGGTACAACGGCTTTCATGAAGATGGCGTACGCAGCGCTTTAGATGTGTGCAAACGCTTTGGTGAAACGCTGTGAATGAGCTGAGTTTGGAAAGCGCAATCTATCGTGGCAAGGTATTTCATCAACGTGTAGTGCCAAAACATCACGCCTTCTCCTACGATATATTTTTATATTGGTTGAAACTGTCTGAGCTTAGCTCAATAGCTTCCTCGGTTAAGCACTTTTCCCTCGCTGGACTCAAGCGCTCAATAGTTAATTTTAGACGCAGCGATTATTTAGGTAATCCTGACCAGAGTTTAGAACAGTCGGTTTTGGCAAGAATGTCTGATTTACATGGTCAAGAACTAAAAGGTGATGTGTTTTTGCTTGGTCAAATACGCACATTTGGCCTCTACTTCAGCCCTGTCAATTTTTACTACCTTCGCAATAGTGAGGGAGTTTATTCACATATGCTGGCCGAAGTATCTAATACGCCATGGAACGAGCGGCATCACTATTTGGTGGATTTATCAGAACAAAAAGACAGCGCAAAAGCATTTCATGTTTCACCATTTAATCCAATTGATATGACCTATCATTGGCGAATACCACAGCCAAATGAAAATCTTAGGCTACAATTAATATGCAGCAAAGAAACCAAACACTTTGAAGCGTCTATCGATTTGCATCGTATTGAGCTAACAAGTAAGACGCTCAGAAGCACACTATTATCGATACCAAGTATGACAATCAAAACCGTAATTGGTATTTACTGGCAGGCTCTTAAGCTATTTATAAAACGCGTACCCATTTATACGCATTCTTGAACTAAGGAAAAGATACATGTCAAATGGCGAGCAAACATTTACAAGGGCTGATTCCATCTCAGTATGGGAGCGAAGCTGTCGCTCTATGTTTATCAGCGCCTTAAAGCGCCTCCCACAGGGTAATTTAATTATTAAAGAGCAAGGCGAAATCATTGCCTCTTTAGGTGATGAAAGCTCTGATTTAAAAGCAGAGGTGCATATTTTAGATACCGCTGCGTATCCCAAGCTTCTATTAGGTGGAAGCATTGCATCCGGTGAGACTTTCACCGATAAACTCTGGGACAGTCCTAACCTAACTAACGTAATTAGAATATTTGCACGTAACTTATCAACGCTCGATACTTGGGAAAAGCGCTTTAACTGGCTAACCATGCCGCTTGCGAAGATAAAGCACATTGCCAACAATAACTCTCAAAGCCAAGCTAAAAAGAATATTGGCGCGCATTATGACTTAGGAAATCGCCTCTATACTAAGTTTTTAGATGAATCGATGATGTATTCAGCCGCTATTTATCCAGATGCGAATGCTAGTTTGGCCCAAGCTCAGCAAAATAAGCTTAAAACTATCTGCGAAAAACTGCAGTTGAAACCAAGCGAACACTTGCTTGAAATTGGCACTGGCTGGGGCGGTTTAGCGATATATGCAGCTAAACATTACGGCTGTAAAGTCACCACTACGACCATCTCAGAAGAACAATATGCCTGGGCTGAAGAATGGGTAGAGAAAGAGGGCTTAGGTTCGCAAATTACCCTACTTAAGAAAGACTATCGCCTGTTAGAAGGACAATATGACAAACTGGTCTCCATCGAAATGATTGAGGCGGTTGGTAAAAAATATTTATCTAACTTTTTTGGAAAATGTTCTTCTTTATTAAAAGATAACGGCCTTATGCTGCTGCAGTCTATCACCATTGATGATCGCCGCTACGACAGTTACTCAGACAGTGTTGATTTTATCCAAAAGCACATATTCCCCGGTGGTTTCTTACCGTCACAATTTGCTATTAATAAACATGTCAAAAAATACACCGACATGAGTATCCGTGACGTGCATGATATCGGTATCGACTATGCGTTTACTTTAAAGCATTGGTTTGAAGATTTTATGCAGCATAAGTCAGTGCTCAATCAAGAGGGTTACGACGAGCGCTTTATGCGGATGTGGCAGTATTATTTAAATTATTGCGAAGGCGGTTTTTTAGAGCGCGTGATCAGCACCGCACAATTAGTGTTAGCTAAACCTCAGCATCGCGATACGCTCAGCCGAGGTTATTAAAAGTAGCTAAATGGGATCTTAGTTCTCAGATCCCATGATTGAAATTGGCTCAGAGAACTTAGGGTCGCCTTGTGTAATGGTAATCTCTACTCGGCGGTTACGGGCTCTCGCTTCGGCGGTATCTCCTGAATCGACTGGCTCGTTTGACGCTTTACCGATTACTCTCATCCGAGTTTCATCAAAACCATCCGCCATTCTTAGCTCTTCAGCGACAGCAACTGCTCGCTGGGCAGATAGATCCCAATTAGATCGGTAAAGCTCATTTGAAATTTGCACACCATCACTGTGGCCTGATATTTCGATTTGCCCTGGCATGTCAGTCACTAAGCTGCCAAGCTCCCTTATCACCGGAACAAACTGCGGTTGTAAGAATGCAGAGCCAGCTGAAAACGAGCCGTTTTCTCTTATTCTTATAACAATTTGCTGCCCTAAGTTCTCAACATCGACCGCTCCATCTTTAATTTCTTTTTGTAGCAGCTCCTGTACCTTTTTCAGCTGTTGTTCGAGTTGTTCTTGATTGGTGGCTGATGCGCCTGCTGATGCAGTTTCGTTTGCAGTGTTAGCCGACTGTCCACCGCGTAACTGTCCCCTTTGAGTTTGTCTTCCGCCTGCTGAGGCATCGTCTCCTTCCTGAAAGTTCAGCATGGGCTTTGTAATGTCTTGGGTAACTTGTTGAACGGTTTCGATGGGCGTTGGGTCGGGTTTTCCCGGACGGAATTCTAGGGCTACCACGCTGGTGCCCTTGGGGATGTCTTTCAGCTCGATTTTATTTTGTACACCAAACGCAAACTTCATCGAGCCTGCAATTTGTTTGAATTTTTTTACATCCATTTCAGAGAAAGACAAAAGCAAAACGAAGAAGCACATAAGCAAAGACATCAAGTCAGCGAAAGTACCCATCCATTGGGGTAGTCCCTCTGGAGGACATTTTGGGCATTCGTCTTCCATTACTCTTTATCCTCTTCAGTGCCTCGTTTTCCTTCAGCGATATAGCCTTTAAGCACGCCCTCGATGACGCGTGGGTTTTGTCCGTCAGCGATACCTAATATGCCGTCAAGGATTAAGCTTTGATTGAGTTTTTCCTCAGCTGCACGCACGCCTAACTTAAAGGCGATTGGCAAACAGACAATGTTTGCAAGCATTGCACCATAAAGGGTTGTCAATAATGCCACAGCCATTGCGGGGCCGATTGCTTTTGGATCATCCATGTTAGAGAGCATCGCTACCAAGCCGATTAGCGTGCCAATCATACCCATAGCGGGAGCAACATCACCTAATGATTTAAATATTACCGCACCTGCATCATGGCGCTCAGATGTATTTGCTATATCTTTGGCCATGGTGGTTCGTACCACTTCCACGTCGTGTCCATCTACCAACATGTCGACGCCTTTTTGCATAAAGCTATTTTCAATTTCAGCTTCTTCCAACGCCAAAAAACCGCCTTTACGAGCGGCATCTGCCATTTCAACCACTTTTTGAATGAGTTCTTCAGGAGATTGTATTTTAAAAGCAAAGGCCTTTGCCGCGACTTTGCCTGCACCTAGGAATTGCGCCAAAGGATATTGCATTAGCACAACAAATATGGAGCCACCAAATACGATGAGCACGGACGGAACGTTAAAGAATATCCCTAAGTCGCCACCTAGGACCATCGCCATGACGACAAAACCAAGCGCACCAATGAGGCCGATTAGTGTTGCTAAATCCACAGTGGACTCCTCTACCTGAAACTAATTACATGAGTGTTTTTCTATAACAGGGTTAACGGCAAAGACGCGTTTATCTTTATGCTTATTCCTCATCAAATTTTTAAGGAGCACAAAACCTCCCACAAGAAGCGAGCATATTCTAATTCAAGCGCCAATAATGATTGAATTTGGGCAGTAGGTTCGGTATTGTTTCAGCCATAAAATACAGGGTAATAGAGCACTATGAGCGCAGAACAAATCAGCTTTGAACAAGCGATGGAAGAGCTAGAAAGTATTGTTAATAAGATGGAACAAGGTGATATCACTTTAGAGGCATCATTACAAAGCTTTGAACGCGGAATTGCGCTTGCTCGTCGCAGTCAAACCTTACTAGAACAAGCCCAACAAAAAGTAAAAATACTCAGCGAAGGCGAAAGCGGTCAAAGTCTTGAAGATTTTCAAGCACCTGAATAAACCCTATGCAGCAGGATTTATTAGCGCTTCAAACACTTACCAAAACGAGAGTAGAACAGGCTTTCGCAGCCTATACCTCGGCGCAAAAATTTAACAACAGTGGTTTAATGGCAGCAATGGAGTACGCCTTGTTCAATGGCGGAAAACGCATGCGCCCCTTATTAGCCACAATTGTTGCAAACATGCTTGATGGCAATCAGCAAGACATTGATGCCGTTACTTTGGCAATTGAGTGTATCCACGCTTACTCGCTGGTTCACGACGACCTTCCAGCAATGGACGACGATGCACTGCGTCGCGGCAAACCTACCTGTCATATTAAATTTGGTGAAGCGAGCGCTATTTTAGCAGGCGACGCGCTGCAAACCTTGGCTTTTGATGTTCTTGCCAATGCCCACATGTCTGAATTTGCTGATTCAAAGCGGATTTCCCTCATAAAAGAGCTAAGCAAAGCAAGTGGTGCACAAGGCATGTGCGAAGGGCAAAGTTTAGATTTATTAGCTACGAATCAGAGCATTGAGCTCGAAGCTCTTAACCACCTGCACAATTTAAAGACAGGCGCACTGTTGAAAGCTTGTGTGCGCATGGGTGCTATTATTTGCGAGCGGTCTACTGGCAAGGATATTGAAATACTCACTGAATTTGCCCATTACATTGGCCTTGCCTTCCAGATTCAAGACGACATATTAGATGTTACTTCTGATACGCAAACCTTGGGAAAACCGCAGGGTTCAGACCAAGCAAACAATAAGAATACCTTCGTTAGTAAGCTCGGGCTTGACGGAGCACAAGCAGAATTAGCCTCACATCACCAACAAGCGCTACAAGCCTTAGACACTTTGCCGTACAATACTCGCTACTTAACGCTTTTTTCTGATTACATGCTTACGCGAACTTTTTAAGCACTAACAGCATACACATTACTACGACTGAGAAGAATAAAATAAGCATGACCTTAGACTTATCCCACTATCCGCATCTGGCAAAGGCAAATATTCCAAGTGAGTTGCGCCAACAGCCAAAACACAACTTGAAGCTGATCGCAAAAGAGCTGCGACAGTTTTTGCTTAACTGTGTTAGCCAAAGCAGTGGACATTTTGCATCAGGACTAGGCACGGTGGAGCTAACGGTTGCTTTGCACTACGTTTACAATACTCCTTTCGACCGCTTGATTTGGGATGTGGGTCATCAAGCATATCCGCATAAGATACTGACCGGCAGACGCGATAGAATGACAACAATTCGCCAAAAAGACGGATTGCATCCATTCCCTTGGCCACCTGAGAGTGAATACGACACCTTTGCCGTTGGGCATTCATCGACTTCAATATCTGCTGCTTTGGGTATGGCAATTGCCGCTGATGATGAAAATAAAGGTCGTAAGGTCGTAGCGGTCATTGGGGATGGCGCGCTTACCGCTGGCTTAGCTTTCGAGGCATTGAATCATGCTGGCGACATTGCTAAAGATTTAATCATTGTGCTCAACGACAATGAGATGTCGATATCAGAAAACGTCGGTGCGCTTAACAGTCATCTAGCTCGTTTGTTGACCGGTTCGTTTTTCAACACCATTCGCGATGGTGGGAAAAAGTTCTTGAGCAACATTCCTCCGATAAAAGAATTAGCAAGTAAAGCTGAAGAGCATATTAAAGGGATGGTGGTTCCTGGCACGATATTCGAAGAATTAGGCTTTAGATATATCGGCCCTATTGACGGACATGATGTTGATACGATGGTTGAGACGCTGAGCAATATGCGCAAAATGTCTGGGCCACAGATATTGCACGTGGTCACCAGAAAAGGCAAAGGCTATGAGCAGGCTGAACAAGACCCAATAAAATGGCATGCGGTACCTAAGTTTGATCACACTACTGAGAAGCTGCCAGTCAGTAAACCTGGAAAACCCAGCTTTTCTGCCATTTTTGGTAGCTGGCTTTGCGACATGGCTGAGCGCGATAAAGATTTAGTTGCCATCACCCCGGCCATGCGCGAAGGCTCTGGCATGGTGAAATTTTCGCAGCGCTTCCCCGAGCAGTATATTGATGTAGCGATTGCCGAGCAGCATTCGGTCACCTTAGCTGCCGGTTTGGCACGTGAAGGTAAAAACGCTGTTGTAGCGATTTATTCTACGTTTTTACAGCGCGCCTACGACCAGTTAATCCACGATGTGGCTATACAGAACCTGCCGGTATTATTTGCTATTGATAGAGCCGGTATAGTGGGCGCTGACGGGCCTACCCATCAAGGTGCCTTTGATATTAGCTTTCTGCGCTGCATACCAAACATGATTATTATGACGCCAGCCGATGAAGCTGAATGCCGAAACATGCTCTACACCGGACACCTTGCCAAGCGCCCTGCTAGCGTACGTTATCCAAGAGGTGCTGGCATAGGCGCTGCCCCTGAAGAAGAAATGCACAGCCTTGAGTTAGGTAAATCTCGTCTGATTAAAAGCGGTAAAAAAATAGCCATACTCAACTTTGGCACCTTGTTCCCAGAAGCCCAGGCTGCTGCCGAAAAATTAGGTGCAAGCTTAATCGACATGCGCTTTGTAAAGCCAATAGATGAACAGGCAATATTGGACGCAGCATCAACTCACGAGCTGTTAGTTAGCATAGAAGACGGTGCTATCGCCGGTGGTGCTGGAAGTGCGGTAGCAGAGGTGCTGAACAAGCATAAAGTCTTGTGTCATGTGCTTAATTTAGGCTTACCTGATGAGTTTGTGATGCAGGGAACGCAGCAAGAAATGTATGCCGAACTTGGCTTAGACACCGCGGGGATACTGAAATCAATTGAACAATATTAATAAATAGATGTTATAGCGCTCTAAATGAGTTATAAAGCCTTGTTAAGAGCGCAACATCTATTATTAGAACACTAGCCATTGCATATACACTATAAAATGCATACAAGCGCACGCCATTGCCCCTGCCACGATATCGTCTATCATAATGCCGAATCCGCCGTGCACTTTACGATCAAACACGCGGATTGGCCAAGGCTTCAAAATATCAAAGAAGCGAAATAAAAGAAAACCAACAAGCAAGCTGAGTGCATTTATTGGCAGCGCAATAAAGACCACCATCATCCCCGCTATTTCATCCCATACAATAGAGCCGTGATCGTGCAAACCCAATGCATCCGTTGTTTTTTGACAGAATCTAATGCCAATGATGCACGCAAGCACGGTCACAAAAACAAACCAGAAGGTAGATAAATACGACATTCCAAAAAGAAGTGGAATTGCTGCGAGAGAGCCGAAAGTACCCGGCATTAACGGTATAAGGCCAGAACCAAAACCTAAACCTAAAAAGTGGTCGGGGTTACGCAAAGAAACTCGCTGCCTTAGCTGCTTATCCATACAATCGAACCCCCTTAAAAGTGTTGATAGCCTCTATCTTCGATAGCGACAAAAGAGAAAGCTTGTTCGTTCAAGCGAAGGTCTATTTTACCCGTTGCCCCAGTAATTTGACCAATACATGTCACTGGCAGATTGTAATTTGCCATCGCCGTTTCCATACTCACGCGATGCTCTTCAGCAATGGTGAACAACAATTCATAATCATCGCCACCCGTGCAGGCAAAAGTCAGAGCCTGCTCTAAGTCATTGATATTTTTGCCTAGCGCTTGGGAGATAGGTAGTTTGTCTAGATGTACCAAAGCGCCAACTTGCGAGCGTTCAAGAATATGCTCTAAATCTTGAATTAAGCCATCTGATACATCGATACAGGCACTGGCTAAACGTCGTAAGGTAGTGCCTGCCAGCACGCGAGGTGTGGGAAAATAATGGCGCTCTACAAGATAATCTACATCTTGTTTATTGTCGATGCTAACCTGCCCTTTTAAACAAGCGAGTCCCGCAGCCGCATCCCCCAGCGTACCGGTTACAAAAAGCCAATCGCCAGGTTTGGCATCGCTTCGCCTGAGTACGCTTTCTGGTGGGACAAAGCCTTGCGCGGTAATTGTCACCGCTCGTTTGCCTTTGACAGTATCACCGCCAATAAGCTGAATAGAAAAATACTGCGTTAGCTCATTCACTTTTTTAGAGAATGCGGCTAACCACTGTTCATTTACTTCAGGCAGTGACAAAGATAGATTAATCCATGCAGGTTCAGCCCCCATTGCGGCTAAATCACTTAAGTTCACCGCAATTGACTTGTGGGCAATTGCCTCAGGGCTTGCCTCGGGCAGAAAGTGCACGCCTTCCAAAAGAGTGTCGGTCGTGGTCGCAAGATATTGCCCTTGAGGGACTTGTGTGATGGCAGCGTCATCGCCTACACCCAACAGAACATCTTTGCGAACAAAGCTTGGAGATGAAAAGTAATCTCGTATAAGCGTAAATTCGTCCAAAACTATCTTCTTTCGTCTTTTCTTAAGGTTTTAACGGCTTTGTCTAAAGCACCGTTAATAAACTTATGGCTTTCTTGTGCACCAAAAGTCTTTGCCAATTCGATAGCTTCATTGATAACAACCTTATAAGGAGTATCCATGCGATGAAGCAATTCAAAGGTAGCGAGGCGCATGATGGACTTTTCTATTGGGTCCAACTCTTCTGGCAAGCGTCCAAGATAAGCCTTGTAAGCTTGGTCAATCGCTTCAGGGTCGTCGCTTACGCCGTGCAATATGGCTTGAAAGTATTCCATGTCGACTTTAGACATATCATTAGTCGTCGCGATACTAAGCTCAACCTGCTGCATGTCATTGCCGCTCATTAAAAAACTATAGAGCCCTTGCATAGCCAGTACTCTGGCTCGTTTTCTGTGTGCAGGTTTCACTATAGGTTTCCGTTTATTGCCGATACTACGTTAACCATTTCAAGTGCAGAAAGCGCAGCTTCTGAGCCCTTATTTCCTGCTTTAGTGCCTGAACGCTCAATCGCCTGTTCAATGCTGTCGGTGGTAATTACGCCAAAGGCTACCGGAATACCAGCATCCAAAGATACTTGCGCTAAGCCTTTATTACACTCACCAGCAACGAAATCAAAATGCGGTGTACCACCACGAATAACCGCACCAAGTGCAATAATCGCATCAAACTTACCTTGCTCAGCTACCTTTTTGGCAGCCAGCGGCATTTCGTAAGCACCAGGTACTCGAATTACCGTAACATCATCAGGATTCACCTCTCCATGACGCTCTAGGGTGTCAAGCGCGCCCTCTAATAAGCTTTCAACAACAAAGCTGTTGAAACGAGCAACTACGATGGCAAATTTTTTGCCGGTGGCGCGTATATTACCTTCAATTACGTTCATGCGATTAGCTCCTATAAAAATCGGCGCAGAGTATAGCACAGTAGGACGTTTTCGTGACAACTTTTACGCTTTTACGAAACCGAAGCTCTAAGTTATATTCTTAAACCTATATTGACCTTAGTCGTGTATGTATTCCACAACCTCAAGGCCAAAGCCTGAGAGCGCAGAGTATTTAACGGGTTTACTTAGCAAACGCATTTTTTGAATACCTAAGCTTGCTAAAATCTGGCTTCCTACTCCAACCGTGCGAGACGAGCCTTCCCACGTTTTTCCTTTGGCAATTTGCTCATTATCTTCCGCTTCAAATTGCTTAAGTTGCCCTTCTATGTCTTCTTGTTTACCCAACAATACCAGCACGCCACCTTCGTCATGAATGCGTTTCATCGCATCTTGTAGTGGCAATGAGCGGTTGATTGCTCGTGTTGAGCCAAGAAGATCGCTCAAAGTATTATGCAGATGCACTCTGACTAAAGTTGGGCTACTTGGGTCAATATCACCTTTTTTCAAAACAAAATGCATTTGCTCATCAATCACATCTTTGAAGGTAATAAGCTCAAATTCACCCACGCTTGTTGGTAGCCTGCAGGTCGCTATCTTTTCAATAGTGGTTTCGTTGAGGTTTCTGTATTCAATTAAGTCAGCGATGGTGCCGATTTTTAAGTCGTGCTTTTTTGCAAACACTTCAAGTTCTGGACGACGAGCCATGGTGCCATCGTCATTTAATATTTCTACAATAACAGCCGCCGGTTCGCAGCCTGCTAAACGAGCAAGGTCTACCCCCGCCTCGGTGTGTCCTGCACGATTTAAAACACCGCCTTCTTTGGCTATCAAAGGAAAAATATGACCTGGCTGAACAATGTCATCGGCAATTGCGTTTTTAGCTACCGCAGCTTGGATCGTTCGCGCCCTATCAGCGGCCGATATGCCTGTGGTAACACCTTCTCTTGCTTCAATAGACACCGTAAAGTTAGTAGTAAATTGGGCGCTGTTTTTGTCTACCATCAAGGGCAGCTTCAATAACTTGCATCGCTCTGCAGTCATTGGCAAACACACCAAACCTCGTGCATGAGTCACCATGAAGTTAATCGCTTCAGGGCTTACATGCTCCGCAGCCATAATAATATCGCCTTCATTTTCACGGTCTTCATCATCCATTAGGATGACCATTTTACCTTGCTTAATATCGTCAATAATTTCTTGTGTGCTATTTAGTGCCATTTCACTGCCTTTGTGTGTGTCAATTTTGATGATCGCTAAATCAACTTTTTTTGAGTGCCGATGTTATCTTTCCCGGCTTATTTTAAATATCCATGCTCAGCTAAAAACGACATGCTAATGTCAGACTTATCAGTATCGGCGGCCTTGTCGCCAAGCATCAAACGCTCTAAGTATCGGGCTATCACATCTACCTCTAAATTTACCTGTGTACCCACTTTATAGTGCCCAATCACCGTTTCTTTAAGTGTGTGGGGAATAAGCCAGAGCATAAACGATGCACCGTTGACTTCATTTACGGTCAAGCTAACACCATCAACGGTTATAGAGCCTTTGTGCGCGATATATTTGGCTAGTTCTTTAGGTGCTTTTACCCAAACTTCCACGTAACGAGTATGCTCGTTAATCGCCTCAACTGTGCCCACCCCGTCCACGTGACCAGAAACAATATGACCGCCAAAGCGGCTGTCTGGCCGCATTGCCTTTTCTAAATTCACTGAGCTACCGGTTTCATAGTGGGCAAAACCGGTATATTTTATAGTTTCAGCAGACACATCGGCTTTGTAATAGTCACTTCCCTTTTCTACCACAGTTAAACAAACGCCGTTTGTGGCGATACTATCGCCAAGATGCACATCCGACATATCAAGTTTACCCGCTTGAACCGTAAGTCTGATGTCGTGACCTAAATTGTCTAATGATGAAATA
Source organism: uncultured Glaciecola sp. (assembly GCA_964418575.1). Lineage (GTDB taxonomy): Bacteria > Pseudomonadota > Gammaproteobacteria > Enterobacterales > Alteromonadaceae > Glaciecola. The sequence goes on along the minus strand of CAYQMI010000055.1, from coordinate 2,728 downwards.
CTACCTACAGCTTCTATAATTCCAGTGAACATATGCTTTGCTTCTTGTTTAAATAATTTCTAAGGTCTCAACGCGCATGTTGCTGATTTCAGCCTTTAGCGCAGTGAGTAATTAACTTTAATATCAGGGCCAACCTGCTTTACGCTCAACACTCGAGCTTCGAGCGCTTCGTGCAAATGATTTTTTGTTTTTGTGGAAACAAGTTCCATCGCATAACTTCCGAGAAGTTTTGGTGCTGTGTACACAACTAACTCGTCGACTAAACCGGCGTCTAACAATGCGCCCGCCAATTTTGCACCGGCCTCAACCCAAAGCCGATTTATTTGTCTGCTCCCAAGGTCATCAAGCATACGTGATAAATCAATATGTCGGTCATTTTTTGATTCGTTTAGCTGCACTTGCTCAACACTTGACTTATTAAGCTGATTATTCTCTTGAGAGTTATAAATAAGCGTAGGATGAGCGTCGTTCAAAACCTTTAAGTTTGGGTGCATCTGATTTTTGCCATCAACAATCACTCTTAAGGCTTGCGAACCGCGTTTGATAAATTTATCTGCAATTGTTTTTGGTAGCTCATCGAGGCGGACATTCAATCGCGGGTCATCGCTAAGGACTGTTCCTGAGCCACTTAAAATTGCGCATGATTTAGCACGCTCAATCTGAACATCTCGGCGTGCATGCTCTGAGGTTATCCATTGACTTTGACCATTGTGCAGGGCTGTTTTTCCGTCCAGGCTTGCTGCGAGTTTTACAATGACAAAGGGCTTGCCGGTTCGCATTCGAGTAAAAAAACCAAGGTTCAAGGCTTGTGCAGCGTCTTGCATAAGCCCGCACGTTACGTAAATACCTGCGTCTTGCAACATGGCAATGCCCTTACCTGCCACTTCAGGATTACTATCGCGGCTTGCGATTACTACCTTGGCAACACCTGCTTCAATCAAGGCTTTTGCACAAGGTCCAGTGCGTCCGTAATGTGAACAAGGCTCTAAGGTTACATATGCTGTAGCGCCGCGTGCTTTGTCTCCTGCTTGTCGAAGAGCATGTACCTCTGCATGAGGCGTCCCTGCTTTAACATGATATCCCTCGCCCACTATTTGGCTTTGCTCGCAAACCAGCAGGCAACCAACACTAGGATTTGGCGTTACAGAATATTCGCCCTCTTGAGCCAAACGGATAGCTCGCGCCATGTAGTTGGCATCAGCTGGCGAAAAATCGGTGTTTAATATCATTTACTGCGGCTCTCGGGACAAGCGAGCAATTTCTTCACCAAACTCTTTTACATCCTCAAATGAGCGATATACGGAGGCAAAGCGCACATAGGCAACCTTATCAAGAGTTTTTAAGGCATCCATGATTAGCTCACCCACAAATTCGCTTTTTACTTCACGCTCACCGGTCGCTCTCAAAGACGCTTTTATTTTAAATACACATTGCTCGATGGCTTCAATGCTTACGGGGCGTTTTTCCAAGGCTCTTTGCAGACCAGCCATCAGCTTTTCTTCATTGAATGGCTCTCGAGTATTGTCGCGTTTTACCACGCGGGGCATTACGAGCTCAGCCGCTTCAAATGTTGTGAAACGTTCTGCACATTCCACACATTGGCGTCTTCGCCTAACTTGAGCACCGTCAGACACTAAACGTGAATCGATAACTTTTGTTTCTTGCGCCGAACAAAACGGACAAAACATTGGCTTTCCTATAAAACTAAATATTTAGCTATTGTACGATAAATGCAGGGCATTTAGCATGTTTAGCATTTACGATTTATCTGCTTAAAAAAATACAGAGTCAATAAACATCAAAAGCCGGACAAAGCCGGCTTTTAAATGAAAGAACAGAAGTTCTAATGGTGATTAAAAATGTGCTTGTCTTAGCCGTAAACTGGAAACTTCTCACACAGCTCAACTACTTCAGATTTGACACGCGCAATAACGCTGTTATCACCCATATTATCGAGTACATCGCATATCCAAATCGCCACTTGTTTCGCTTCGGCCTCTTCAAATCCTCTGCGCGTAATTGCTGGCGAACCAATGCGCAAACCGCTTGTAACAAAAGGAGAGCGAGGGTCATTAGGCACAGAGGTTTTATTTCCCGTAATATTCGCATTGCCAAGCGCCGCGTCTGCGTCTTTACCGGTAATGTCTTTGTCGATTAAATCTAATAAGAACAAATGATTATCCGTGCCGTTTGACACGATTTTATAGCCGCGCTCTTGCATAACCGCAACCATGGCTTTTGCATTTTTAAGCACTTGCTTTTGATACACTTTAAAATCATCGGAAAGTGCTTCTTTGAATGCTACCGCTTTTGCAGCTATCACGTGGCACAAAGGACCGCCCTGATTGCCCGGGAACACTGAACTATTAAACTTCTTATAAAGCGTTTCATCGCCACAAGCCGACAGTATTAAGCCACCACGAGGACCTGCTAAGGTTTTATGTGTGGTAGTGGTAACAACATGAGCATGAGGGATTGGGCTAGGATATTCGCCAGCGGCAACTAAACCTGCAACATGCGCCATATCGACTAACAAATAGGCACCTACTTTGTCTGCGATCTCTCTAAAACGCGCCCAGTCGACAATGCCAGAGTAAGCTGAAAAGCCACCAATAATAAGCTTTGGTTTGTGTTCAAGTGCTAACGCTTCAACATTGTCATAGTCGATGATACCCGTCTCAGGGTGAAGTCCATATTGAACTGCGTTATAGGTCTTGCCCGAGAAGTT